>NZ_JBEORU010000011.1:0-191020 GCF_040302465.1 Micromonospora sp. NPDC126480 | reverse complement strand
CCCTAGGATTCTCAAGATCCAGGCGACGAGAGTGCTCACCGGCCGGCGGCTACCGGAGCCGAGTGTCCTACAACAACTCGGTACGACCCATTAGGGCGGCGAGGATCACCGCGGCGGACCGGTGAGGCGCCGGCGGCGGGTGAGCCGACGAGGACGGCGGCGGCGCCACCGACGGCGGCACCGAGCAGGCTTCTGCGCTGCATGAGTTACTCCTTGGGGTACGTGGGGACGGCGGACCGGTCGCCCCGGTCCGGTTTCCTGTCGTGGGTGGGGTCGGGCAGTCCGTGCGCCGCCCCGTTCGCTCGGTGCGGGTGCCGGAGCCGCAGCGGCATCCCGGACGTGCCGCCGACGGGGCCGACCGGGCCACCAGGTGGGAGGCCCGTCACCAGGTGGACGCCGGCTGCCGGCCACCGTCACCGGCGACGCCGCCACCGCTCTGTCACACGGCTGCCGGCTTCTGGACGACGGCCTCCAGGTAGTCCATCCTCAACACCAGTGTGTCGTCACCGGAGGTGTTGAAGCGCCGGGTCAACTCGACCATGTCGGCCTTGAGCTCGGCGGCCCGATCGGTGCCCAGTGTCGCGACGGCCCGGTTGGTGGGGCCGTAGAACTCGGCGAAGAACTGCACCTGGTGTTCGATCGAGGGGAACCGCCACCGGAAGCTGCGCCGTGGCGCCGAGATGTTCACCTCGGGACCGAACAGCTCCCGCAGCCGGTCCGCGCTGCCCCACTCCGCCGGCGGTCGCATGCCCGGTGGGGGCGGCAGGTAGCGGCCGAGGGTGCGGAAGAGCTCTCCGACCCAACTGTCGGGCGTCCAGTTGACCATGCCGATGCGCCCGCCGGGCCGGCACACGCGCAGCAGCTCGCGGGCCGTCTGCTCCTGGTCCGGGGCGAACATGGCACCGCAGGTCGACAGCACGACGTCGAAGGAGTCGTCGGGGAACGGCAGGGCTTCCGCGTCCGCCTCCTGGAAGGTCACCTCCAGCCCTTCGGCATCGGCACGCCGGCGCGCCCGGTCGAGCAGGGCCGGGACGAAGTCGACGCCGACGACGTGGCAGAACCGGCGGGCCGCGGCCAGCGCGGCGTTGCCGTTACCGCACGCCACGTCGAGAACCCGTTCGCCGGCACGCAGGTCGACGGCCTCGCACAGCAACTCGGCCGTGGGCAGCAGGCGGGTCCCGACCGCCGCGTAGTCACCCGCGGCCCAGGTCGCCTGCTGCCGTTGCTTGATGGTGGCGATGTCCATGACGTTCCTCCTCTGGCAGACCTCTCGACGAGGTCGGTCAGGGCAACGCTAGGACCGGCGCCGTGCCGGGAAATCGGGATCGGTTCCCTACCTCTTACCGTCCGGCTCCCTATTTCTCTACCGGGACGACTCCGAGCCGGCTGGCGGCCGCGACGGCCTCGTGCCGCGACGGGACGTCCAGCTTCGCCAACAACGCCGAGACGTGGTGGCCGACGGTTTTGACCGACAGCGACAGCCGGGTGGCGATCGCCGCGTCGGTCAGCCCTTCGGCGAGCAGCCCGAGCACCTCGACCTGCCGGGCGGTCAGGCCGGCCGGGTTGGCGGCGGTGGCCCGGATCGGCCCGCGGGGCATCCGCCGGTGACCGCGGCGCCGCAGGTCCCGGCGTACCCGCAGGGCCGCCTGCCGGGCACCCAAGCCGTCGAGCAGCGCCAACGCCTCCAGCAACGCCTCGTCCCGATCACCGCAGGAGAGTGCCAGCGCCTGCTGATAGGGGCAGCCGAGGTCCCGCCAGGCGTCCGCGGACGCGAGCCAGTCGCCGGCGAGCAACAGTCTGTGCGGCTCGGCGACCACCGGCGGGATCCGTGGCAGCGCACCCACCCGCCACAGCCAGCCCGCCAGCTCTCCCGCAAACCAGGGATGCGCAAGCTCCACGGCCCGGTCGAAGGCCCGGCCGACCTCCGCGGCGACCAGGTGATCGTCGCCATGCAACCAGGCGTACTCGGCCCGGGCGGCGGCCACCGGTGCAGTCCACTGCAGTTCGACGGTGGCGAACCCCCGTTCGGTCGCCTCCTGCAGAGTCGCGGCGGCGGCCGGGTCGCCGCGGCGGGCCTGGATCAGGCCCAGTGGCACCAGCGCGTCCACCATCCACGCGCCGCCGACCACCGGTTCGGCCAGCGCCACCTGCGCGTCCTGCTCCGCACCGGCCCAGTCGCCCTGATCCAACCGCACCCGGGCGCGGTGTCCCAGCACGTGCTGGACGTGCCCGGACAGCTCGCGAGCCCGAAGGAAGGCGAGCGCCCGATCCAGGTCCGCGCAGACATGACGGTAGTACTTCATCTCTGCGCCGAGCGTGGCCAGATTGCCGATGGCGCGGGCGGCGTTGTCCTCCAGCCCGGCGGCTGTCGCCACCTGGTACGCCTGCTCCAGATCCACCCGGCCGTCCGGGTCGCCGCCGCGAAGCCGGGCCGATCCGATCGTGGTCAAGGCATGACTGAGCGTTTCCTGGTCATCAAAGCGCTGAGCCAGATCGATCGCCCGCCGGGCCCAGCCCGACCCCACGTCCAGTCGGTCCGCGAGCACGTCGAGCTGCGCCTGATTGCCGTAGGCCATCGCCAGATCGCGGCCGGGTTCCAGCGTTTCCAGCACGGCGATCGCGCGGGCGGCGGCCGCTTCCGCCTCCCGCCGGTCGCCGACCCACCAGTGCAGACGTGACAGCCAGCGCAGGCTCGCCCCCAACCGCTTCCGGTCGCCGGCGTCCTCGCGCAGGCCGACCGCTGCCCGGCGGGCCGAGACCGCCTCGACGGACAGCCCACACAGGTAGCACTCGACCGAGTACGTCTCCAGCAACTCCGCCCGAACGGCCACCGGCAGCTGATCGGCGTGGGCCAGCACCGCCCGGTAGTGCCCCACGGCCTCCCGATGCGCGGCGGCCGCAGCCGCCTGCCGGGCGGCCTCGGGCCCGTACCGCAGCAGGGCCTCGATGTCGTCGGCCTCCCGGGCGTGGTGCACCAGCCGGGCGACGTCGACGTCCCGGCCGGCGGCAAGGCTGAGCACCTCCAGCACTCGGCGATTCAACTCCCGGCGGGTGAGTGCCGATACCGAACTTTCCACCGCCCGTCGGAGCAGTTCGTGCCGGAACCGGACCGCGTTGGGTTGTACGACGAGCAACCCGGCCGTCACGGCGGCGTCGACCGCCGTCCACCCCGGTCCCATCGCTTCCAACAGCCACAGCTCCACGCGGGTGGGCACCACCGAGACGAGCCGGACCACCTCCTGCGCGCTCGCCGGAAGTCCGGCCAAGCGCGCCAGGACGAGGTCGCGAACGGTCAGCGGCACGCCGGCATCGCGGGCCGCCAGCACCTCGGTGAGCAGCAGCGGGTTCCCCCCGGTGAGCGCGTGCAGCCCGGTGGCGGGGCGGCCAGCCCGCCGGGCCAGCTCCGTCACCGCGGTCTCGGACAGCGGCTTGGGTCGCAGCCGCAGGACCGCACCCGGTGGCAGCCGACCGACGACCGCACGAAGCGGATGGTCGACCGGCAGCTCGTCGTCCCGGTAGGTGACGATCAGTAGTGTGCGGATGCGCTCCATCCGTCGCCCCAGGAACACCAGCAGGTCCAAGGTCGCTTCGTCGGCCCAGTGCGCGTCCTCGATCACGACCACCTGCCGCCGCGACGGCTGGTCGAGTTCGTCGATGAGCGCGGCGAAAAGATGCTCCGGCGTGGCGCCGTCACTCAGCAGCGCTGCCAACCGACCCCCCACCTCGCGAGCGAGGTCGTGCAGGGGGCCGAGCGCTCGGGGCGTGAGCAGCGGATCGCAGGTGCCGAACAGGAATCGGGTCTCGGCCGCAGACTGTTCGACGAATCGCTTGACCAGCACGGACTTGCCGATGCCCGCCTCACCCGAGATGAGCACCACCCGGCCGCCGTCCGCGGTCGCGGCCAGTGCGCTGCTCAGTTCGTCCAGCAACGATGCGCGCTCGAGCAGGTCGATCACAATAGGGACGTTACGTCGGCGGGCCCGTTTCACAGCGCGTAACGACCGGTGGCCGACACAACGATTCGGCTGGATCGCACGGGAGACGAAGCACCCCGAGCCGTGGACGCCTGTCCGCTGGTGGTGTTCGTCGTGTCTCCTGGCACCGCCGGGAGGGCGGCTGGCGCCGGAGGGCGAGGATTCGGTGGCCGCGGCCGGGGGTGGTATGAAACAGGCGATGATCGCCCGGACCCGGGGGTGGATGTGAATCAGCCTGCTGGCCGAACCGCACCGAGGGTGCGGGCCCACGTTGCGCGTGCTGTCGGTCGCGCCCGACATGTGCTGTTGGACTTTGACGGTGTCATGTTCGACGTGCAGGCCGCGATGGGTCCGGAAGCCCGCGAGAAGGCGATCACGGGCTTGCTGATGAGTCGCGAACCCCGGCCCCGACCAGTGCCGGTCACGTGGTCGTTCTTCGGGGCCTACCAGACGCTGGAGTTTCTCGCGAAGCGCGAACCTGATCACGCCGTTGAGGCGGAAGCACTCATGTCGCGTCTGGAGGTGGACGCGGCGCTCACCGCCAAGCCGGCGCGGGGACTGGACCAACTCCTCGCCGTCCGTGCTGCCGCCGGGCGCAAGGTAGCCGTGATAAGCGACCTCTCCGAGGACGCGGTGTTGGCCACGCTCCGAGCGCACACGCTGGACAGGTACGTCGCTGCCGTCGCCGGTCGGCAGGGACTCGACCTTCCCGGGATCGACGCCGGGTGCACAGCTGAACGCGCGGCCGATCTGCTCGGAGTGCCGGTCGCGTCCTGCCTTGTCGTGAGCGGTTCGTTCCTGCGGCTGTACCATGCCCGACGTGCGGGTGCGATTGGCCTCGGCTGCGAGTGCGGACGCGATTCACGCAAACACTTGGCCTCTGACCAGACCCCGGTCGTTTCGAACCTTGCCACCCTGACCCAGGCCTTGCTCGCCCCGTAGCGTCAGGGCCCGGCGCCGAGGACTCGATCACCAGGGACGCGCCACAGCTAACATCCGCAGCCAATCTCGTCGTCCGTCAAGGAACCCTTGACTGGTCGCTCAGGTCCTGGCGTGACGCATGGTCACCGTGCATCATCTTGCCATGACCTTCTCTCCGGCCGTCACTCCCGTGGACCTACGGCCGCGCCGAATCTGGTTCATCGTGGCGGCACTGGTCGCCACCAGCGGCGTGCTGGCAGCGGCTGGGATGATGCCGTTCCTCCTCGGCTCTGGAGGTGATCTGGGCCAGCGCTTCACGCCGGGGCAGCCGGTCACGGTGCACCTGTCGTTGTCGGACGAGAAGATGGTGTGGGCCAGGGGGACCGGGCAGAGCCTTCCGGCCGTCAACTGCGTTGCCTCACGGGTAGACGGTCGAGAGATTCTCCAGTACGGCGAGGTCCGGCCTTTGGAGGGTGTCGAACTCAAGGTCGACAACGAACGATGGCGCGGGCTTCTCGCGATACATGCCGAGCCGTCCGGTACGTACGAGGTGAAGTGCATGACATCCGGGGGCGGCCCCACACCTACCATGTCAATCGGTGATCCACCGCGGTTCTACGGTGCACGCGACACGGCTGTCCTCAGCTTGGCGGCGTTCGGCCTGGCCAGCATCAGTCTGCTCTTCGGTGCGGTGCTGGCGATCGTCGTGGCTGTCCGGCGCCGCTCGCACCGGGCTCGCCTTCGCCAGCAGCCCGCCGAGGCTACTCAGGGATGACGATCAGAGAGCATCTCGCCGCATGACAGCATTGTGCATCGACCAATGGGCGACAAACTGAGTGACGGCCGGGGCGTCCAGTCAGGCCTGCGTCCCGATCCAGCCGATGTCGGTGAGGAATCCCCTGACCTCGGCGTTGGTCTCCGCCGGTGCTTCCAGGTGGAAAAAGTGTCCCGCGTCGACGAAGACCAGGCGGCCATCCGGTACCTCGTCGCTGACCGTCTCGTACTCGGAGGGCTGCTGACCGGGATCGCGGGAGCCTTGGAGGAACAGCACCGGCATCGTCATGGCCGCGAAGAGCCGTGCCTTGCGCTCGGCGAGTTCGCGGTCGAAGCTGGCGCCGCGGAACGACGCGGACGCTCCTTCGGCTACGCCTGGAAAGGAGAATTCACGACGGAGCCGGGCCAGGGTCGTGTCGTCGAGCGGCCGGGCGACCAGCGGAGGTTGGCCGTCCGGGCGGGGAAGGGCGCCGTATGCCATGTCGATCAGCAGCCCGGACTTGAAGAGCTCGACGCCGGCGGGGCTAGCGAACAGCTCGTGTGGGGGACGGGGTTCGCTGTGGGGTTGGTTGCCGGACTGTTGCATGCGCACGTAGCCGACGATGCGATCGGCCATGGAGGGGACGGCGCACAGGTTGTCACTGATTACCGCGCCGCGGTCGTGGGCGACGAGGGCGAAGCGGTCGAGACCGCAGACATCGATGAGAGCGCTGATGTTCGCGGCGACCGCTCCGTAGTGGTAGTCGAGGTCGAGCCGCTTGTCTGACTGGCCGTTGCCCAGGGTGTCCACGGCGACGCAGAAGGCGTCGGCGGCCAGGTCGGCGATCTGGGCGTGGAAGGCCCACCAGGATTCCGGGAAGCCGTGGAGGAAGACGACGGGCGGCTTGTCCGGGTCTCCGGCGGTCACCACGTGCCAGGACGTGCCAGCGGTCTCCACGTAGTGGTGCCGGGCCGGAACGCCGTTGACGTCCTCGACATGGCCGGGGGCGTCTTCACTGCCCGGGAACGGCACGGCAGCCGGCCAGGTGTCGGGCGTGACGCTGTTCGAGACTGTCATCGTTCTCCGATCGCTCGGCCCGGGCCTCGGTGTAGGCGCCAGGGGATGCCGAGGTGAGTGGTGGGGTGGCGAGGGAGGTTCCTGTTGTGGCCGGGCACGATGGTGCGGAACACGGACAGCCGGCGGCCGGCGCTGAGCACCGTCCCGTCTGGGCGGACGATCGCCGTGTGGGCGCGGCTCCTCGTCAGCCATTGGTGCAGCTCGCTGCCCGGTCGGGCAGCGACGAGCACCATTCCGTGCCGTTCGATGTCTGCTCGTTGGGTGGCGGGCGGCTCGGTGGTGGTGACGATCGCGAACCGGCCGGCGGCAATGTCGTCGAAGCGGCGGTCGCCGTCGACGAGGGCGTTGGGGCACAGGCGGCCCGCGAGGGTGCGGCGCAGGCGCGGCCGTATCACCAGGTCGGACCGGCGCAGCGGCGGTGTCCGGCTGTCGGTGGCGAGGTCCTTGAGACCGGGTACGCGGTGCAGCCGCGGCGCCACCGCGCGGCGGATGACGTCGCCCACTCTGCCGCCGGCCGTCATCGCGGTGCCGATGATCTTCGCCATCTTGATCATGGCTCGCGCGTGGTGCCTGCGTTCGACCGCGTAGGTGTCGAGAACGGTCTCGGACAGGGTCCCGTCGAGCACGCCGGCGAGTTTCCAGGCGAGGTTCATCGCGTCGCGTAGCCCCGCACCCATGCCCTGGCCGATGAACGGTGGGGTGAGGTGGGCGGCGTCGCCGAGCAGGAACACCCGCCGGTCGCGCCACCGGTCGGCGACCTGCGCGCGGAAGGTGTACTCGGCGGCGCGGACGACCTCCAGTTCCGCGAGAGGGATGTTCCCTGTCCATGGCGCGATCAACGGATGCAGCCGGGTCAGGTCGTGGAAGTCGTCGGCGGTCTCGCCGGGAGCCAGTCGGAATTCCCAGCGGTAGCGGGTCTTCCCGACGCGCATGTACGTGCCGGCGCGGGTCGGGTCGGAGAGCTGGTGCACGCCTTCCCACTGGCCGAGGTCGGCCTCGGTGACGACGTCGACGACGAGCCAGCGTTGCGTGAACCCGAGATCCTGCATGGTGGCGCCGATCGCGGCCCGGGTCAGGCTGTTGGCGCCGTCGCAGCCCAGGACGTACGCCGCGTGGACGACGTCGTGCTCGCCGGTGGCCGTGTCGGCGACGTCGAGCCGTACGCCGTCGGCGTTCTGGGCCAGCGCGGTGACCTCGGTGTTGCCCCGCAGGGTGGCGCTGCCGTACCGCTTCAGGTTCCGGCGGAGGATCGCCTCCAGCTCCGGCTGGTCGAACATGCTCCCTTGGGGATAGCCGTGCCGGCCCGGCCCGACGTCGCGCGGGAACTCCGCCAGCACCCGCATCCTGCGGTCGATGAGTCGAAGGCCCCGGTGTGGCCGGGAGATGGCGGCGAACTCGTCCCGGAGCCCCAGGCGGGCAAGGATGCGGTGGACCTCGTCGTCAAGGGCGACGGCGCGGGGCAGGGGGTAAACCGACTCCCACCGATCGAGGATCAGGCACTCGACGCCGTACTGGGCGAGCAGCGTCGCGGCGGCGAGCCCGGTGGGGCCGGCGCCGACGATCACCACCGGAACCGCGTTCATCGGGCGGCCATCACCTGAAGAACGAGGTAGGCAGCGACGAGGATTCCGCAGACGATGGCGGGAGCGTACTTGCGCGGGCCGTCCCCCTTGCGTAGGTGTACGACGAGAGCTCCGCCGAGCAGGAGCAGCAGCCCGGCACCGGCGAGGATGCCGATCAGCGGCTGGACCAGGCCGATGAGCAGCCCGATCACGGCGGCGATCTCGAGCACGCCGATGCGGCGATAGGCCGCGACGGAGAAGCCGGCCTCCCCGGCCAGTTCACGCATCGGTTGCAGGGCCAGGATCTTGGCCGTGCCCAGGGCGGCGAAGATCAGCGCGAGCAGCACCGCGAGGATGATCGCAGCGAGTGTCATGAGGTAACCACCAATCGCCATTCAATGGCATACCGGCCCAGGATGTCCTTGACGGCGTCCTCCTGGGCAGTGGGATGAATGTTCACAGTGACCACGACGGAGCTGCCCTCGATCGTGGCCTTGATGTCCTGCACTCCGGCGATCTGGCCGAGCGCGGCACGGAGTTCCGCCTGGGCAGCGTCCCTGCGGAGGGCGAGCTTGTAGAGCTTGCCCACGGCGGTGACGGGCAGCTCGTCGAGGATCGTCACGGCCTTGGGCGCGGCGGTG
The DNA here is from genome assembly GCF_040302465.1 of Micromonospora sp. NPDC126480. Classification (NCBI taxonomy): domain Bacteria; kingdom Bacillati; phylum Actinomycetota; class Actinomycetes; order Micromonosporales; family Micromonosporaceae; genus Micromonospora; species Micromonospora sp. NPDC126480. The sequence continues at coordinate 182,091 of NZ_JBEORU010000011.1, read as the reverse complement.
CGATCGGGCACCCGGTCGCTGGCCCAGTCCCGCAGGTCGTCCCCCGTGACGGTGGCGCCGGGCGCGAGGGTGACGTAGGCGACCGGCACCTCGCCGGCGTGTACGTCGGGACGCCCGACCGCGCTCGCCGTGACGACCTGCGGGTGGGCCAGCAGCGTGTCCTCGATGATGGCGGGATCGATGTTGTGCCCGCCGCGGATGATGAGGTCCTTGGCTCGCCCGGCGAGGTAGACGAAGCCGTCCTCGTCGATGCGGGCGAGGTCCCCGGTGTCCAGCCAGCCGTCGACCAATTTGCCAAGGCCGTCCAGCAGGGGCCCGTTTTCATCGCGGTCGACGACGTAGCCGGGGAAGACGGTCGGGCCGCTGATCGCCAGCACGCCCGTCTCGCCGACTGGCCGGTCTTCCCACGTACCGTCCGCGGACACGACCCGTACCCGCTGGTACGGCAGGCGCTGCCCGACCGAACCCGGCGGCGACGCGTCGGGGAAGCTGCGGGCGCTCGCGCAGGTCGCCTCGGTCAGCCCGTAGCCCTCGACCAGCGCTATCCCGGTGCGGGACTGAAAGGCGCTCCGGACCGCGGCGGGCAGCGGCGAGGCCCCCACCATCGGGAACCGCAGGCTGCTGATGTCGGCGTCGACGGGGACCTGCGCCAGCGCACCGTACACCGTGGGCACCGCGCTCATGGCGGCGAGCCGGTAGTGCTCGACGATCTTCCAGAACACGCCGAACAGTGCCGGGTCGCGGTAGCCGAGCGGTCCGGCCCACACCACGGTCTGCCCCTTGAACAGGGGCGCCAGCAGGGTGACGACGAGGGCGTTCACGTGGAACAGGGGAAGGGCCGCGAAGACCACGGACTCCTCGTCGAACAGGGAGCTGGCGGCCAGCATCCACGCGTCGGCGACCTCGTTGGTGTGCGTGTGCGCGGCCAGCTTCGGAGCGCCGGTGGTGCCGCCGGTGTGGAACATCGCGGCCAGGTCGGAGGACCGGGGCAGGTCACCGTCGAAGACGGCCGGGTCCGTGGCCGCGGCAAGCTCGCCGAGGTAGCCGATGCGTACGCCGTCGACAGCCGGCAGCGGGTGAGGCGCGTCCGTCGCGGCCGTGGGCCGGAGCACGAGGATCGCCTCCAGCAGGCCGTCGCGGGCCAGCGCCTGCGCGGTGTCCCACGTGTCCGGCGCCAACTCGGGCCCGGCCGTGACCAGCACCCGGGCACCGGAGCGCCGCAGGAGCTCGGCCAGGTGCTGCCGGGACAGGCCGCCGCTGAGCGGCGCCGCGATCCCGGCGAGCTGCGCGGCCAGCGTCGCGGTGATCAGCTCGGCGCAGTTCGGCGACATCAGGGCGACCGCGTCATTTCGCCGCACGCCCAGGTCGTGGAACAGGTTCGCGACCCGGTGGACGTCGGCCAGGAGTTCGGCGAAGGTGCGGCGCAGCGGTTCCCGCCAGCGGGTGGCGTCCGGCAGGACACTGATGGCCGTACGGTCCGGCCAGGTCGTCGCCGCTCGCGCGAGCAGCGCGTACGTCGACTCGGGCAGGCCCCGCGCCTGGAGCGGGACGGCCTCGATCGCCGCGAGATCGGCGGGCGTGGCGTACTCCGGCCACAGCAGGGGTCCGGTCATCGGGCGTACCTCACGACGGTGCGCTGCCGCCCCAGGTCGATCGCGCCGTCGTCGGTGGCGATCGCCGCCTCGACGACGTCGCCGTCGGCGAGGTACTTGGGGTTGCGGGCCTGGCCCTTGAAGAACATCTTCCACTTGACGGCGGGCGGCAGCAGCGAGGCGATGATCTCGACCGGCTTCGGTGGTGCGCTCAGCGCCGTCCCGACGGGCGTGCCGGTCAGCAGCAGGTCACCGGGGTCGATCCGCTGGAAGCGGGTCAGCGCCCGCAGTGCCTGGACCGGCCGGTAGATCATGTCGGCGGCGGTCATGTCCTGCCGGAGTTCGCCGTTGACCCACAGCTTCAGCCGCAGGTCGGTGAACCGCTTGAATTCGTCGGCGTCGAGCAGCACCAGCGCCGGGCCGACCGGGGTGAACGTCGGGTACGACTTGGCCTCGTAGAACTGCGTCTTGGGCAGCTGGACGTCACGTGCCGAGACATCGTTGGTGACCACCAGGCCCGCGACGTACTCGGCGAGGTTGTCGTCGGTGACCGTCGTGCCGACCGGCATCTCCCGGCCGAAGACCAGCCCGATCTCGACCTCGTAGTCCAGCAGTGCCACGTGGGCGGGACGGACCACGTCGGCGAACGGGCCGCTGATCGAGCCTGAGGTCTTGCGGAAGAACGTCAACGGGACGGTCTCGGGATTGCCGTTGGTGTCCTTGACGTGCGAGGCGAAGTTCGTCATCTGGGCGACGACGCGGCAGGGCGCGGTCACCGGCGAGATCAGGGCGAGCTCGTCCACCGGGACGGTGTCGCCGCTGGTCGTGGCCGCGACGATCGCCGGCCGGTCGGCCAGCAGTTCGGCGGTCGTGGTGGCGCTGGTGTTGACCTTGGCGGCGCCGGAGGGGGTGAGCACCCACCAGGCGTCGGCGGTGCGCAGGACGGAGGTGGTCATGAGTTGAACGCTTTCATCAGGCCGCGGAGGCGGTGGAGGTCGAATTCGTTGTCCTCGCGCAGCGCACTGGCGATTGCACGCAGCTCGCGAAGTGCTTCCCGGCTGGATCCCATGCCGAGGAAGTCCTTGGTGGCGGGCGGACCCCACTGGGCGAGCCCGGAGGCGCTCATCGAGGCCCAGCCGGGCTCGAGCGTGCAGTCGAACAGGTCGCCGTCGCTGAAATGCTCGACCAGGAAGCCGTCCGGGTCGCGCCAGTAGTCGAAGATCTGGCTGCCCTGGATGTGCCGGCCGATCCCCCAGGACCGCCGGTAGCCCTGGTCGAGCAGGTACTCCCCACCAGCGGCAAGCGAGTCGAGGTCCGGGACCTGGTAGGCCGAGTGCACGTACCGGTTGGCCGGCCCGAGGGCCATCGCGAGGGTGTGATGATCGGTGGGCGTGCTGCCACGGTCGCAGCGGATGAAGCTCATGGTCGGGCCGCGCTCGCGCTGCCCCTCGTAGTAGAGGAAGTCGCTGACGATCAGGCCCAGATGCTCGAGATACCAGTTGAGCGTCTCCAGGTAACGGGTCGTCTGCAGCACGACGTGACCGAGCCGCTGTACCTTGGCCGGCTCCCGCGGCGGCCGCTGGGTGACGTTCACCCGCGTGACGTCGTGTGCGAAGTTGAACGTCAGCGGCTGCTGCGTGGGCAGCGGGGGAAGCTCGTGGGTCTCCGCGACCACGCGTACCCGCGTCCCGTTCGGGTCGACCAGGTCCACCGTCACCCCGCCCAGGCTCTCCGGCAGGGAACTCATCGTCCTCCCGGTCGTCTCCGCGAGCCGCAGTACGTCCTGCCCGTCGGCGGCCCGGAACGCGGGACCGAGGAACCGGGACCGCGGGCCCCGGCGGATGAGTACGCAGGGCGAGCCAGGGTCGGTGCCCCGCAGATGCAGCTCGTCGGCGGTACGCAGTGCCGTGGTGAAGCCGAAGGCCCGGGCGAACGCCTCAGCCCGCTCAAGATCAGGCTTCTGGAACTCCAGCCAGGCCAGGTCGTGCACTTTCACGATCGGGTTCCGGGCGCGGCCCGGGTGCTCGCCCGGCAGCGCGCCCTGCTCGCTGTGCAGACCGGTGTGCGGGTCGTGGTGCTCGATCATGTCCCGCTCCCCTCCAAGTTGACGAAATCGTCACTTACGAGAGTAGCGTCAGTCAAGGGCGGATGACGATTTCGTCATGACTGAGTTCCACGTGGGTTAAGGTGGGCGCAGAACGACCGGGAGAGGTGAGCACGCAGGCATGACGCAGCAGACCAGGCACGCACCCAACCGCCTGGAACGGCGGAAGGCCCACACCCGGTCGGCGCTCGTACGCGCCGCCCAGACCTTCATCGCGGCCGGCAAGCCGAACGTGCCGATCCTCGAGATCACCCAGGCCGCCGACGTGGGGATGGGGTCGTTCTACAACCACTTCGACAGCCGCGAGCAGCTCTTCCAGGCCGCGGTGGAGGACGCCCTCGATCGCTACGGCGGCCTGCTCGACGAGCTGACCGTGGGCCTGGACGACCCGGCCCACGTGTTCGCGCAGAGCTTCCGGCTGACCGGGCGCCTGCACCGCCGACAGCCCGAGCTGAGCAAGGTCCTGCTCAGCACCGGCCTGGTCCTGGCCGGCTCGGACAAGGGCCTGGCACCGCGAGCCCGCCGCGACATCGAGGACGGCGTCCGCGCCGGGCGGTTCAGCGTGCGCGACCCGGAGTTGGCGATGGTGACCGTGGCCGGCGCGGCGCTGTGCCTCGGGCAACTGCTGCACGAACAGCCAGAGCGCGACGACGCCACGGCCACCGATCAGGTCACCGAGGATGTGCTGCGCATGCTCGGTCTGCCACCCGAACAGGCGCACGAGATCTGCGAGCGCCCGTTGCCCCACCTCGACAGCGATCGCCCGTAGACCCGGCGGCCGTCCGCCCGATGATCTAGACCCCGCTGGCCTCGCGCACGATCCGGTTGGCGGTCTCCGGCTGGCACCCGGTCGCGCGGAGCAGGTCACTGGCCATCGTGCGGAGCTGGATCACCATGGCGTCGGAGAAAGGCTTGCGCCCCTTGCGGTAGGCACGGCCAGCCAGCCGCGCGCCGTCCGACACCGCCTGATACGTCTGCTCGAAGGGCCGCCCCGCGCGCGCCTCCCGCCGGAGCAGGTGGATGGCCTCGGCGAGCCTCTCGACGGCGGCCGGGAGTTCTTCCGGCACCGGCTCGTCGTACTCCAGCGTGGTCACCGTCCACCGAGCCAGCTCGCGGGCCTCAAGACTCACCCGGTGGATGTGCGGGACACCGTTGCGGTAGTTCTCGACATCGACACGGCGTTGCCAGCGCGCCGGGGCGATCACCGTGACCTCCTCGGCGCCGCCCAGGGCCTCGTCCATGCGTTGCAGGTCGGGGTCCATCGCACTCAGCTGATCCAGTGCGCGCATTGCCCGGTCCCGATCGCGCTCCGCCAGGGCACGAGCCACCTCCCGCAGCTGCGTACGAAGGGTCGAGGCGACCGGTGCGGTGGCGCGCTCAAGAATCCGCATGGGATTGATGGGCAGCAGGAGTGCCACCACGACCAGCGCGATGACGCCCCCAGCGAAGGCGTCGACGATCCGTGCCCACTGCAGGCCCCGCTCGACCTGGGCGAATGTGGCGATCAGCACCGCCGTGCTGCCGGCCTGGGCGACCAGCGCGCCGCTGTGGCCGGTCGCCAGCAGCGCAACCGCGATGGCCAGCGCCACCACCAGGCCGATCTGCCACAGACCGAAACCGAGGAGACGCACGAGGAGGTCACTGATCACCAGGCCGAGCCCCACGCCGAGCATCAGTTCGGCGGTGCGCCGGGCGCGCTGCCCCAGAGCGGCGACGATCGTGCCGACGGCTGCGCTGGGCGCGAAGATCGGCGAGGGGCGGTCGAGGACGTTGTGCGCCAGCCCCCAGGACAACGCCGCGGCGAGCCCGCACTGCGCGGCGACGAGCAGGATGACGGAGAACAGCCGCACCCTGAGCCGTCCCACCTCGCCACCGCGACGCCGAACCTGAGTCGCCACGGCCCGGGCAGCGCCCTTGGGGCGGAAGTCGTCCCCCCGGTCAACAACCATGGCGGGAGTTACCCCGACCGGCCCGCATCACGCTCCTTCCCGCCGCCGTCGGCGCGCTCGGTGCGTCCTGCGCCGTGTCCACGCTCCGGTCCGGTCCGGGAGCGGTCGCTGGCGACACCAGGCACGGCCGACCGCTGGGGCCGGCACGTCCGCGATTGGCTAACCGGGCGGCGACGGCTGCTCGGCGGGGAATCGTCGGCTTCGGGCCGCGTCGGCCACGGCGACGCTGGCCAGGATGAGTGCGGCGACGGTGGCTACCGCGAGCGGCGGCGCTGGCCCCATCGCTGGGTGAGGGCGATCAGGGCGAGTGCGCCGATCACCCGGGGTGGGGACGTGCGGCCGAAGACCGCGTACTCGAAGGTGGCCCGTCCGGCGAGGAAGAGGGCGGGTCCGCCGAGGATGACGGCGATCCAGGCCGGGTCCGTGTGCCCCAGTGGGTGTGGAATGACGAGTTCGTCGCCGACGGCGATGGTGACGATGCCGGCGACCATGATCGCTTACGAGTAGATCGTCAGGATGGTGACGCGGCGTGGGTCGGGGGCCGCGGTCATGGCGTCGGCCAGCAACGCTCCGGCGCGGTGGATGTAGATGCGCCACAGCAGCGCCGTGGTGGCGAACGCCAGCACGGTCCCGGGGTAACGAGGAGCAGACCGATGACGATCAGCGTCCGGCGGGCCGTGGACCGGTCGTCGGCATCGCTCATCGCGCGCAGACGGCCAACAATGCTCAGTTGGCGGTGCTGGACGCGATCGACTCCCGCGCCTACGTCGATGAACCTGCCGGCTCCGCACGTTCCTGAGTCGTGCTGGAACCCTTCGGGACGCGGTGCCTGCAAGCCCGCCTCCCGAGGGCCCAGCCGTTCCGGTCACGCGTCGTCGCGGAGCTTGCGCTTCAAGATCTTGCCGGTGGAGGTCATGGGAAGCTCGTCCCGGAACTCCACGAGGCGCGGGTACTTGTAGCTGGCCATCCGCTCCTTGCACCAGTCCATCAGCTCGCTCTCGGTCAGCCGGGATCCGGGGTGGCGGATCACGAAGGCCTTCACCTCTTCGCCGTGTGACGGGTGCGGCACGCCGACTACGGCCACCAGGCTTACGTCGGGGTGGGTCATCATGATCTCTTCGACCTCCCGTGGATACACGTTGAAGCCACCGCGGATGATCATGTCCTTGGCCCGGTCCACGATGAAGTAGTAGCCGTCCTCGTCGCGGCGGGCGACGTCGCCGGTGCGGAACCAGCCGTCCCGGAGCACCTCGGCGGTCGCCCCGGGACGGCCGTGGTAGCCCTTCATGACGTTGTGCCCGCGGATCGCGATCTCGCCCGGCTCGCCCTCCGGGACCTCGTTCCAGTCCGCGTCGACCAGCCGCATCTGTACGCCCCAGACCGGCTGCCCGATCGAACCGGGTTTGGCCTCCCGGCCCGGGTGGTTGAACGAGGCGACCGGGCTGGTCTCGGAGAGGCCGTAGCCCTCGCGGATCTTGACACCGTAGACCTTCTCCACCTGCTCCAGGATCTCCACCGGAAGGGCGGCACCGCCGGAGACCGCCATGCGCAGGCTGGCCGCGATCGCGGTGACGTCGACCTTCTCCCGGCCGGCGGAGAGCAGGCCCCAGTACATCGTGGGGACTCCGGCGAAGAAGGTGACCTTCTCCCGTTCCATCAGCGTCAGTGCCGTGCCGGCGTCGAACCGGGGCAGGAGAACCAGCGTGGCGCCGCCGTACAGGCCCGCGTTCATCTGCACGGTCTGCCCGAACGAGTGGAACAGCGGCAGCGTCACCAGGTGGACGTCCTCGTCGGCGGCGCCGAAGAGGCGCCAGCACGTCGTGGCGTTCATGACCATGTTGGCGTGGCTGAGTTCGGCGCCCTTGGACTGTCCCGTCGTCCCGCTGGTGTAGAGGATCACCGCGGTGTCGGTGGCCTCCGTGGTCGCGGTCTCGAAGCGGGTTGCCCGGCCGGCGAGCGCGGATCCCAAGGTGCTGGCACCCTCGATCGGGCTCGACGCCCGGGGGTCGGCGGTCATGAGGAAGAAGTGGTCGCACCCGTCGGCGCCGCCGAACCCCTGCCAGCCCTCGACCCCCATCGGCAGTTCCGGGGTGCCCTCGAAGCAGAAGTACGCCTTGGCGCCCGAGTCCTGCAGGTGGTAGACGATCTCACCGGCCTTGAGGAGGACGTTCAGCGGTACGACGACGGCCCCCGCCTTGAGGATGCCGTAGTAGACGACCGGGAAGTACGGAAGATTCGGGCACGACAGCGCAACCCGGTCGCCCGGCCGGATGCCGCTGTCGACGAGCAGGTTCGCGACCTGGTTCGCCGCGGCGTCGAGCTGGGCGTACGACAGGCGGGTGTCACCGAGCACGACGGCCTCCCGGCTCGGCAGCCGTTCGGCGGTGCCCTCGAGCATGAGCGCGAGGTTGAGCATTGTGGCTCTCCTTGGGGTGTCAGGGCGCGGTCGGTGCGGGCGGAAGCGCCGGTCCGCTGACCGGCGGGTGGGGCGCGGCGACGAACGGTGGGCGGGGCAGGTCGGCGGCGTCGGCGGCGGCGTAGACGACGGCGTCGGGCCGCAATGCGAGCACGGTGGCGCGGTGCTGGCGTAGCCAGGGGATGAGGACGTCCCCGGTGTCCACGACGGTGCCGGGGGCGGGGGGCGAGCCGGCCGGTGTGACCTGCAGGCACGGAACGCCGCTGGCCGCCCAGGCCGACCACGCCCGGGCCGGGCCGGTGTGCAGCAGCGTCCATCGACCGGCGAGCACGTCGTCGAGACGGGCGCGGTCACCGCCGTCCGGCTGGACCCAGGGCTGGGGGAGCTGCCTGCCGACCGCCCGGTTGCCGCCGGTGTGGTCCAGCAGGCCCTTCCGGTAGGCGTTGGCCGGGAACCACCTGGCCTCCTGCAGATAGGCGCGGACGGCCGGGACCCGCATGACGACCCGGAACGCGAGGTCGCGCAGGGCGGTAAGGCCACGACGCCGCTCGGTGATGATGCGCCCGAAGCGCACCGCCTGGGCGGTCATCTCCCGCACGTGTGGCTTGCGTTCAACCTCGTAGCTGTCCAGTACGTCGGCTGGTAGCTCGCCGCGCAGAACCCCGGCCAGTTTCCAGCACAGGTTGCCGGCGTCGCGTACGCCAGAGGACATGCCCTCGCCGATCCACGGCGGCATCGCGTGCGCGGCGTCGCCGGCGAGGAAGATCCGGCCGATGCGCCACCGGGCGGCGAAGCGGACGTGGTGGCTGTAGATGACCGCGCGGAGAATCTCGACCTCGTCGGGCGTGCGGCCGTAGCGGCGCAGCAGCCTCCAGATGTAGTCGTGGCTGATCAGGTCCTGTTCGTCCTCGCCGGGCAGGACGGGGAACTCCCAGCGGTGGTGGTCCAGCGGGGTCGGGCAGTCCACGGCGGGCCGGACGGGGTCGCAGTGGAAGCGCAGCCGGTCGACGGTGTCCCAGCCCTGTTTGACCTTGGTGTCGATGACGACCCACCGGTCGTGGTAGGTGCGGCCGTCGAACCCGACGCCCAGCCGGGTCCGGATCGGGCTGGAGCCGCCGTCGGCGGCGATCAGGTACGCCCCCCTGAGGGGACGCACCGTGTCGTCGGTCAGGTTCCGCGCGGTGACGGTGACACCGTCGTCGTCCTGCTCGACGAGCTCACAGTCGTGACCCAGGAGGATCTCGACGTTCGGGTAGCGACGTACGCCGTCGCGGAGAACCTGCTCCATGGCCGGCTGGTAGATGAACAGCTGCGGCGGGTGTCCGTTGCCCCGAGGGGCCGGTGCGAGGCTCAGGAACGACCGGCCTCGCGCGTCGACGAAGTCGATCGGGCGGCCGGCGAGCATGTCCTCCTTGAGCCGCTCGGCGAGGCCGATGGCCTGCCAGATCCGGATCGTCTCCTCGTCGGTGGAGATCGCCCGGGCGCGGGGGTAGATCGCGGCGTCGCGCTCGACGACGGCGACCCGTACGCCCATGCCGCCGAGCAGGTTGGCGGCGGTGACGCCGACCGGCCCGTAGCCGACGATGATCACGTCGTGGTCGTGCTGTTCGGTGTTCATTCGACGGCTCCGCTGAGTTCCGGGACGGTGATCTCCGCGCGGCGCAGCGACGCCGCGCCGCGGCGGAACTGGTTGAGCTTGTCGATGACCGTCTGACCCTCGGGCGTGTGCCCCCAGATGCTGATGCCCTGGTGGGTGGTGGGTTCCCAGGTGGCCTCGTCCACGGTGATCGGGTTCCAGCCGACCTCCCATTCGAAGCCGGACGGCGTCCGGACGTAGTAGGAGAGTTCCTTGTCGTTGGTGTGCTGCCCGATGCCCAGCGCCATGGTGAAGCCGAGTTGCTTGAGGCGCTGGTAGGAGGTGGTCATGTCGTCCACCGTGGCGACCTGGGTGTTCAGGTGCTGGATCGCGGTGCGGATCGGGTCGATGCGTAGGCCTTCGGTGTTGGCCACGGCGACGGAGTGGTGGCGGCCGTTGAGCCGCAGGAAGCGGATCCGGAAGCGCACCGCGCTGATCGTCTCGACGATGTAGTCGCTGAGCCGGGCGTCGAGCAGGTTGTCGTAGTAGCGGTGGATGGCGTCGGGCCGCCGTGAGGTGATGGCGATGTGACCCATGCCGGCGTCGCCGGTGACGAACCCGCTCGCCTGCATGCGCAGTGGCGCGGTGGTGGTTACCGGAGTGGTGTACAGCTCCTGGATCAGCCCTTTCGGGCCGGGGAAGCGCACCAGTCGCTGCACGCCGCGCAATGCGGCTTCCTCGTCGTGGCCCTGCTCGACGCTGACGCCGCGGGCGGTGATGCGGGCGACGATGTCGTCGAACGCCTCGTGGTCGTCGACGTGCCAGCCGACCGTGGTCACGTCCTCGGCCGGGCCCCGTTGCAGCAGGAACCGGCACTCGTGGTCGTCCAGGCGGAAGCGCATGCGGTCGCGGTCGAGTTCGTCGACGTGCAGGCCGACGCCGTCGGCGCCGAAGCGCCGCCAGTCGCCGAACCGGGAGGTCTCGATACACAGGTAGCCCAGGTGGACCTTGCCGAAGACGGTCATTGCTTCTCCGGGGAGAGGAAGGCGGCGGTGAGGGAGTTGAACAGGTCCGGGCGTTCCCACTGCACCCAGTGGCCGGTCCTGGCGACCAGGTACAGGTCGCAGTGGGGCATCCGCTCGGCGAGCAGTCGGCCGTCGGACGGCCGGTTGACCCGGTCCTCGGTGCCCCACAGCACAAGCGTCGGCGTGGCGGCCTGGGCCAGCCGCTTGTCTCGCAGCAGGTCCATCCGGAGTAGGGTGCGCAGCCCGGCGGGACGCCGTAGCGGCGGATTGGCGACGACTTCCGGATCGATGCTCGCCTGGTACCGGGCCTCGATCATCTCGTCGGGGACGGCCGCGCCGTCGTAGACCAGGTCGTCGCGGATGAAGCGTTCGAGCTTCGCCCGGGTCGGGCCCTCGCCGCCGTAGTACGCGAGCAGCCGTTTCAGGCCGGGGGTCGGCGCGTGCCGGGTGGTGCCGATCCCGCCCGGGCCCATGAGGACCAGGCGCCGGACCCGGTCGGGCCGGTCCAGCGCCAGGCGCAGCGCGGCGGCCCCGCCGTACGAGTTGCCGACCAGGTGGGCCCCGTCGATGTCGAGCGCGTCGAGCAGCCCACGGACGGCCGCCGCGAGATCCCCGAACGGGTCGGACTGGTCCACGACCTTGCTGGAGCGACCGTAGCCGGGCAGGTCCGGCACGACGACGCGGAAGCGCTGCGCCAGGGCGTCGACGTTGCGGGCGTAGTTCGACATCCCGGAGGCCCCCGGGCCGCCGCCGTGCAAAAGCATCACCGCCTCACCGGCTCCCCGCTCGGTGACCGCGATGTCCCGCGCGCCGACCCGCACCAGGCGCTGGTCCCCGGTGGTTTCCTCGACGCTCACGTGACCTCCCGCAGTTCGACGCGCTTAACGTAATGAGCGTTACAGTTGTAGTGGCCGCTACGGTAAGCTTCACTGCTGACATCGTCAAGACATCGGCCGGAAACACGGGAGAGTGCGATGAGGGAACCTCGAGGTGAGCGCAAGCGCCGGGCCAACGGCGAGGAGTCCCGCCGTCGCATCCTCGACGCGGCCGCCGAGGTCGCCGGCGTGCGCGGCTACGACGGCACGAGCATCGCCCTGGTCAGCGAGAAGTGCGGCCTTCCCGCCAGCTCGATCTACTGGCACTTCAAGAACAAGGACGACCTTCTCGCCGCCGTCATCGAGCGCAGCTTCGACATCTGGGCCGACGCGCTCACCCTGCCCGGCGAGGACACCGACCCGGCGCTGGACCGTGTTACGGCACTGGCGGGGCAGGTCGCCAAGACCCTGCTGGACTCGCCCGACTTCCTCCGCCTCGGGCTCATGCTCACTCTCGAGCGCCGCCCGGAGGAGCCCAGTGCCCGCCGCATGTTCCTGCAGGTCCGGGACACCGCCCGGGCGCGGCTCGCCGCCGTGCTCGCCACGCTCGCCCCGGGCGCCGACCGGGACTCGATCGAACTGGTCACCACGTACGCCATCGCCGCGGCCGACGGGCTGTTCATCGCCAAGGAGATCGGCGGCGACAGCGTCGACCTCATGCCGCTGTTCGACCTGCACGCCCGCGCCCTCCACGACGCCATCACCCGGCTGACCACGGAGACCCCATGACCAACGGCGACATCGACCGGGTTGCCGCGGCCTACCGCCGGTTGCGTACCGCCGCGCGGATCCGTAGGCCCTGTGCGCCGGTGCGCGACCTCATCGGCCCCGACGACGAGAAGCTCGCCTATGCCGTCCAGAGCCGGTTGACCGAGGCGCGGATCCGGGACGGCCGGCGGGCGGTGGGCCGCAAGGTCGGGCTCACCTCCCCGGCCGTGCAGCGTCAACTCGGCGTGGACCGGCCGGACTTCGGGATGCTCTTCGACGACATGGCGTGCGCGGAGTCCTGGCCGATCCGCCTCGACCGGCTGCTGCAACCCCGCATCGAAGCCGAGGTCGCCTTCGTCCTCCGCGACGACATCACCGACCCGGGGGTCACCGCCGTCACCGTCCGGGACCGGGTCGCGTACGCGGCGGCCGCGCTGGAGATCGTCGACAGCCGGATCGCCGGTTGGGACATCACCTTCGCCGACACCGTCGCCGACAACGGCTCCAGCGGCCTGTTCGTCCTCGGCGCCGACCAGGTGTCGCTCGACGCCGTCGAACCGGCGGCGGTCCAGATGACCATGTCGGTGAACGGTGCCGTCGCCTCGACCGGCTCCGGCGAGGCGTGCCTCGGCGACCCACTGCGGGCCCTCGCCTGGCTCGCCCGGACCGCCGTGGGTCACGGCGACCCGCTGCGGGCAGGCGAGGTCGTTCTCTCCGGCGCCCTCGGGCCGATGGTCCCGGTCACCGCCGGCATGCGGGTCCGCGCACACCTCACCGGCCTCGGCGCCGTCCAGGCCACCTTCACCGCCCCCGTCACGAAAGGCGGCAGCTGATGTCGCGTACGAAGGTCGCCGTCATCGGGTCCGGCAACATCGGAACCGACCTGATGATCAAGGTGCTGCGCCTGTCGGACACGCTGGAGATGGCCGCGATGGTCGGCATCGACCCCGCCTCCGACGGCCTCGCCCGCGCCCGCCGCCTGGGCGTGCCGACCACCGCCGGCGGCGTCGCCGGCATGGTTGCGATGCCCGACTTCGCCGACATCGCCGTCGTCTTCGACGCCACGTCGGCGGGCGCGCACCGGGCCAACGCCGCCGCCCTCGCCCCGTACGGCAAGGCGCTCGTCGATCTCACCCCGGCCGCCATCGGCCCGTACGTCGTTCCCGCCGTCAACCTCGACGCGCACCTCGGTGCCGGCAACGTCAACATGGTCACCTGCGGGGGACAGGCCACCATCCCGGTTGTCGCGGCGGTGTCCCGGGTGACGCCCGTGCCGTACGCCGAGATCGTCGCTTCCATCGCGTCCCGGTCCGCGGGTCCCGGCACCCGCGCCAACATCGACGAGTTCACCGAGACCACGGCCGCCGCCATCGAACAGGTCGGCGGCGCCCGCCGCGGCAAGGCCATCATCATCCTCAACCCCGCCGAGCCGCCGATGATCATGCGCGACACCGTGCAGTGCCTCATCGGCCCCGCCGACCACGACGCCGTCCGCGCCAGCATCGAACAGATGATCAAAGAGGTCGCCGCGTACGTTCCCGGCTACCGGCTCAAGCAGCCCGTGCAGTTCACCCCACTGGCACCGGACGAACCGGTCCACACTCTGCTGCCCGACGACACGACACGGGTCACCACCAAGGTGAGCGTCCTGCTGGAGGTCGAAGGCGCCGCCCACTACCTTCCCGCGTACGCCGGCAACCTCGACATCATGACCTCCGCGGCACTCCGGGTCGCCGAGCGCCTCGCCGCAGCACAGGGAGCCACCCGATGACCACACCCGCCCGCCGCCTGTTCATCCAGGACGTCACCCTGCGCGACGGCATGCACGCCACCCGGCACCGCATGACTCCGGCCGACGTCACCCGGATCGTCACCGCCCTCGACGCCGCCGGCGTGGACGCCATCGAGGTCGCCCACGGCGACGGGCTCGCTGGCGGCAGCCTCACCTACGGCGCCGGCAGCCACAGCGACCGGCAGTGGATCGAAGCCGCCATGGCCGCCATCACCCGCGCCCGCCTCACCACCCTGCTGCTGCCCGGCATCGGCACCATCCACGACCTCAAACAGGCCCACGCCCTCGGCGTACGGTCCGTCCGCGTCGCCACCCACTGCACCGAGGCCGACATCGCCGCCCAGCACATCGCCACCGCCCGCGAACTGGGCATGGACGTCTCCGGCTTCCTCATGATGAGCCACCTCGCGGAGCCCAAACAGCTCGCCGCCCAGGCCAAGCTCATGGAGTCCTACGGCGCCCACTGCGTCTACGTCACCGACTCCGGCGGACGGCTGACCATGGACGGCGTCAGCGACCGGGTCCGCGCCTACCGGGACGTCCTGGATCCGGGGACCGAGATCGGCGTCCACGCCCACGAGAACCTGTCCCTCTCGGTGGCCAACAGTGTCGTCGCCGTCGAGGCGGGGGCCACCCGTGTCGACGCGTCCCTCGCCGGCCATGGCGCTGGCGCCGGCAACTGTCCGATCGAACCGTTCGTCGCCGTGGCCACCGTTCAAGGCTGGCAGCATGGCTGTGACCTGTTCGCCCTTCAGGACGCCGCCGACGACCTCGTCCGCCCGTTGCAGGACCGGCCCGTCCGCGTCGACCGCGAGACCCTCACCCTCGGCTACGCCGGCGTCTACTCCAGCTTCCTTCGCCACGCAGAGACCGCCGCACGCCAGTACGGTCTCGACACCCGGGACATCCTGCTCGAAGTCGGCCGACGCAAACTGATCGGAGGCCAGGAAGACATGATCATGGACATCGCCCTCGACCTTGCTCGAACCTGACCTGTCGGATGACCGGGTCCGCGCCCGCAGTGCCGACCTGGCTGTTTCATTCGCACCCGCCCGGGAAGCCGCCACGCATGTCTTCTGACCCTGGCGCGTCAGCGCGGAGCAACCTGGAGCGC
This sequence comes from Micromonospora sp. NPDC126480, assembly GCF_040302465.1. NCBI lineage: Bacteria > Bacillati > Actinomycetota > Actinomycetes > Micromonosporales > Micromonosporaceae > Micromonospora > Micromonospora sp. NPDC126480. The sequence continues at coordinate 166,940 of NZ_JBEORU010000011.1, read as the reverse complement.
GCGCGACGGTCGGTTCAACAGATCCATGAGGCTGCCGTCCGGCACCGCGACCCGGTCCTGCACGACCTGGCCGACGAGATCAGCGAGATCGCCATGATGTTGGGTCACGACGCCGGCCCGGTCCAGGAGTGGCGCCCTTGCCCGGTCTGTGGGGCGCAGCCAGGGGCGCACTGCATCAACATGCCGGGGCACGAGATGGTCGACGACATGCACCCCGAACGGACCAGGCTCTAGCGAGCGCAGGGACGGCATCACACGGCCCCCGATCAGCGGCGGGTGCCGATCTGCGTGGCGAGGCCGCGGGCGTCAGGGAAGGCGCGCTTCGAGGCCCGCGATGAGGGTCTGCACGGCGAACTGGAAGCTGTCAGCCCGGTCCATGTCCGCGTTTGATGGAGTGCCCGACCCGGGGGCACCGGGTTGCATGGCGGCGAGGCGACCCAGGGTTCCGTTGCTCTCGGCGAGGAGGAAGCCCGAAAAGAGGCTGGCGAGGACTGCTCCGATCGGGGCAACCTGGGTCGGCGGCAGGCCTGCGCGGGTGAGGATGTCGGCCAGCCCCGTCCAGAACGGGTCCTCCGGCTCGACGAAGTCCGGGCTGGCCAGGCTGTGCACGATCAGGTTGGGGTGCCGGTGCGCCAGCGCCCGGAAGTCCGTTGCGAACCGGTGCAGCTGGTCCTGCCAGCTTCCACCGTCGACCGGGGGCTGGAACTGGGCGGCGACGAGGTTCTTGACGCCGCGCAGCAGCGCCGCCTTGTTCGGCACGTGGTGGTAGAGCGACATGGGGTTCACCCCCAGCACCCCGGCCAGCTTCCGCATGCTCAGCGCGCCGACTCCGTCGGCGTCGATCAGCCGGAGAGCGGCGGTGTAGATGCCCTTCTCGGTGAGACGTGCGTCTCCTCGGCCGCCCGAGGCCTGTCCAGTCGTAACCATACACCGTATGGTAGCAGCAGCCATACAGTGTATGGCTGGCGTCCAGGCAACGGATTCACCGGCTGGCGCCGCCGGCAGTGCTCAGGAAAGGAGTCCACGTGTCGAGCAACCTCACGTCCATCCCCGCCCCGCGAGGGATTCCGATCGTCGGCAACGCGCTGCAGATCCCGTCCGACGGGCCGGCCGCCTTCTTCGAGGAGACGGCCGCTCGGTTCCCCGAGGGGATCTACCGGCTCGCGCTGCCCGGTCGCGAACTCGTCCTTGTGTCCGACCCGGACCTGGTGGCGGAGCTGTGCGACGAGTCGCGCTTCTACAAGCCGATCGACAAGCCGCACAGTGACGTGCGGGCGATCGCCGGCGACGGTCTGTTCACCGCGAGGCGGGACGAGCCCAACTGGGGTAAGGCCCACCGGATCCTGATGCCGGCGTTCAGCCAGCGGTCGATGAAGTCGTACTTCCCCGAGATGCTCGAGGTTGCCGACGCACTGGTCGACAAGTGGCGGCGTAACGAGGGCACGGACCTCGACGTCGTGGGTGACATGACCCGGCTGACCCTCGACACCATCGGGCTCACCGGCTTCGACTACCGATTCAACTCCTTCAGCAGCGAAGAGGTCCACCCGTTCCTGCAGGCTCTGGCCGACTCCCTGAACGAGGCCATGGGGCGGTTGAAGCAACCACCCTTCGTCACTGCGATGCGGCGCAAGCAGATTCGGACCTTCGAGGAGAACGTCCGAGTCATGCAGTCCATCGTCGAAGAGGTCATCCGCGATCGCCGAGCGGCTGGGGGCGATGACCGCCGCGACCTGCTCAGCCTGATGCTCAGCGCGGTCGACCCCGAAACCGGCGAGCCACTGTCCGACGAGAACATCCGCAACAACGTGGTGACGTTCCTCATCGCCGGGCACGAGACCACCAGCGGTCTGCTCTCGTACGCCCTGTACCAGCTGCTGCGCAACCCGCACGTGCTGGCCCAGGCGTACGCGGAGGTCGACCGGCTGCTGCCCGGTGACACGGTGCCGACCTACGAGACGATCATGAAGCTGAACGTGATCCCGCGGGTCCTGGACGAAACCCTGCGCCTGTGGGGCCCCATTCCGGCGATCGCCCTGGCGCCGTACGAGGACACGGTGATCGGCGGCCGGTACGCACTGCCGAAGGACCAGCAGGTGATGATCGTGATCCCGGCGCTGCACAAGCACCCCAAGGCATGGGACCGGCCGACCGAGTTCGACATCGACCGGTGGCTGCCGGAGAACATCGCCCAGCACCACCCGCACGCCTACAAGCCGTTCGGCAACGGCGAGCGGGCCTGCATCGGCCGGCAGTTCGCCCTCACCGAGGCCCGGCTCGCGCTGGCCCTGGTCCTGCAGCAGTTCGCGATCACCGACCCGAACGACTACCAGATCAAGGTCAAGGAAACGCTCACTCGCAAGCCGGACAACTTCATGGTGCGGGTGCGCTCCCGCCAGCCGCACGAGCGACTCGGCACCGAGGTGCGGGCGGTGCACGAGCCGCAGGCGCCAGCGGCCGCGGTGAACGCCGTCGGCGTCACGCTGCGCGTCGCGTACGGCTCGAACCTGGGCTCGTCAGAGGATCTGGCCCGCCAGTTCGCCGGCCGGGCTGAGCAGTCCGGCTTCGACACCACTCTGCTCACCTTGGACGAGCTGGCCGACAACCCGCCCAGCGACGGGATCCTGGTCGTGGTCACGCCCAGCTACAACGGCAAGGCCCCGGACAACGCCCAGCGCTTCGACGCCCTCGCCGCCGCCGGCGGACTGACGGCCGGATCGATGTCGCAGGTGCGGTTCGCGGTGCTGGGCAACGGCAACACGCACTGGCTGACGTACCAGGCCTTCCCCAAGCGGGTGGAGGCGGCGCTGCTGGCGGCCGGCGCCACGCCGATCGTGCCGCGCGGCGAGGTCGACGCGAACGGCGACTTCGACGGCATGGCAACCACGTGGTTGGCCGGACTGTGGACGGCTCTGGCCGAGCAGTACGGCGCGGACACCACCGCCACCGGCGCACAGCTGTCGCTGGACGTCCTCACCGAGGCTGAGGTACGCCCGGCGGTGGTCTCCGAGAAGGCATACCCGATCACGGTGGTGGCCAGCGAGGAGCTGGTCGGCGATCCGACCGGGCTGTGGGACTTCAGCGTTGAGACGCCTCGGCCGCAGGCGCTGTCGATCACCGTGGCACTGCCCGAGGGGGTCGGCTACGAGACCGGCAACCATCTGGCCGTCTTCGGCAAGAACGACCCGGAACTGGTGGCTCGGGCGCTGCGGCTGCTGCGGGTGCCCCGTGAACAGGTGGTCCGGCTGCGCCGCGAGGACGGCGGCACCGGCACCCACCTGCCGATCGGCCAGCCGGTGACCGCGGAGCTGCTGCTGACGGAGTTCGTCGAGCTGCAGGAGGTAGCCACTCGTGCGCACCTGCGGGCGCTGGCCGAGCACACCCAGTGCCCGTGGACCGCCACCCAGCTTCAGCGGTATCTCGACGACACCGACGAGGCGAGCCGGCGCTACCAGGACGAGATCCTCGCCAAGCGGGTCTCCGTGCTCACCCTGCTGGAGCGGTTCCCCGCCGTCGAGTTGCCGCTGGCCGTCTTCCTGGAGTTGGCCGGGCCGATCCGGCCGCGCTTCTACTCGATCTCGTCGGCGGGGCTGGTGGAGCCGAACCGGCCGCGACTGACCGTGGGCCTGGTGGAGGGCCCGGCGCTCTCCGGCGACGGGGAGTACCGGGGGCTGGCCTCCCAGTACCTGGCCCGGCTGCGGCCCGGGGACGTGTTCTTCGGTTACGTACGCGTCCCGTCCCCGCCGTTCCACCCGCCGGCCGACCCGGCCACGCCGATGATCCTCGTCGGTCCCGGCACCGGCTTCGCTCCGCTGCGCGGCTTCCTCGAGGAGCGCGCCGCCCAGCAGGCGGGCGGTGTCCAGGTCGGCCTGTCGAAGGTGTTCTACGGCTGCCGGCACCCCGAGCACGACTGGTTCTACCGCGACGAGATGCGGGCCTGGGAGCAGGCCGGCATCGCCGAGGTGCACCTGGCGTTCTCCACCGTGCCGGATCACCCGTACCGGTTCGTGCAGGACGCCATCACCGCCGACGGCGACGGCATCTGGGACGCACTGCAGAACGGTGCCCACGTCTACGTCTGCGGTGACGGCCGGCGGATGGCCCCGTCGGTACGCCAGGCGCTGGCCGACATCTACCGCAGCCACACCGGTGGCAGCGGCGACGACGCTGAGAAGTGGCTCGACCAACTCGAGGCCGACGGGCGCTACCAGCAGGACGTCTTCGCCTGACCGACCGTTCGGCCGTGCGGCGCGGGTCGCCGCATCCGACACCATGCCCCGCGCGGTGGGGGCCACCGCACGCACCGCGAGACAAGGAGAATGTCATGTCCACCATGCTCGCCGGCCGACTCGACTACAAGACGGGCGACTTCGCGATGGAGGAGGTACCCGTCCCGCAGCCGGGGCCGGGCCAGGTGCGGATCAAGGTCGCGGCGGCCGGCATCTGCCTGTCCGACGTCCACCTCATCGACGGGAGCCTGCGGCTGGAGACCGGAGTCGACGAGGTGACCCTGGGGCACGAGGTCGCCGGTGTCATCGACGCCGTCGGGGCGCAGGTGCCCGCCGAATGGCAGGTCGGGCGGCGCGTGCTGTTGCAGGCCGGCCAGCCCTGCGGCGCCTGCCCGCCGTGCCGCCTCGGGCGGGTCGCGCAGTGCCAGCACCCGCTGACCCGCGGGGTCGACTACGACGGCGGCTGGGCCGAGTACACCATCGCCGACCACTTCACCCTCGTCGGCGTGCCCGACGACCTTCCCCTCGAGCAGGCCGCGATCATCCCCGACGCCGTCTCCACCCCCTGGGCGGCGATCGTCGGCACCGCCGACGTGCGTCCCACCCAGGCCGTCGGCGTGTGGGGTTTGGGCGGACTGGGCGCCCACGCCGTCCAGTTGCTGCGTCTCGTCGGGGCCGCTCCGATCGTCGCCGTGGACCCGATCCCGGATGCCCGGGCCCGGGCTCTCGCCCTGGGCGCCGACCACGTCCTCGACCCCGGCGTCGCCGACTTCGCCGACGAGGTACGCCGGATCACCGGCGGACGCGGCCTCGATTTCGCCTTCGATCTGGCCGGTGTCCCGCCGGTCTGGGTTCAGGCCCAGCAGGTGCTTGCCATCGAGGGCCGGCTGGTCCTGGTCGGACTGGCACCCCAGCCGCTGACGATCCACCAGAGCACCCTGTTCAGCTACCTCAGGCAACAGGTCCGCGGCCACTACGGCAGCGTGCCCGAGCACGTCGAGCAGTTGGTCTCGCTGGTGGGCCACCACCGTCTCGATCTCTCCGGGTCGATCACCGATGTGCTTCCGCTGTCCGAGGCACCTCGTGGGGTCGAACGGCTGGTGAAGAAGGAGGGCAGCCCCATCCGGCTGATCCTCAAGCCCTGACCGGCAGGCCGATCACTGCATGTGCCGGCAGAGTGGGTCACCTGCCGGCACAGCCTGGACAAGAAAGCGTTGTGGTCTGAGACAGACCGGCTTGACGCCCGTCCGACGTCCTTGATCTCGCTGATCCCGGCGCCGTCAGTTAGCCGTCAACCAGCCTTGGGAAGAAGTCCTCTACGGCGTTCATCATGCGGCTGCGCCGGATGGACCTCGGCGGCCCGCCTGGCGATCGGGATCCGCCCGGCGGCTCCGCTTCCGTCAGACGTGAGGGCTCGGATCTTCGTCCGGCGCGGACGCCCGTGTGGGCGGTACCGGAGACAGATCCCGTCGGGTGCCGGTGATTCCAGCGGCCTGATCGTGTGCTCGGTTCAGGATCGCCTCCGCCTCTCGCCGGGCGGCGGTCACTATCCCCTCGGGGTCGGTGGATGCCACCGGGGCGCGTGCCACCGCCACCTACGACCTGCTCGGCCGTCGCCTCACCAGCAGCCAGGTGGTCCGCCAGCCGAGCCCGGTCACCAACACCACCAACTACGACTACGGCACGGACGCCTACGGCTCGGGGCCCTGGCTGCGCAAGACCACCTCGCCGGAGGGCGTGACCACTTCGAACAGCTACAACTCCGTGGGCGAGGTCACCGGCATCACCGACGGCGCCAACCACACCACCACCCTGGAGTACGACGGGCTCGGCCGGGTCGTGAAGACCGTCGCGCCCGACTCCACCAAGACGGTGAACGTCTACGACGCGGCCGGCCGCCAGGTGGAGGAGCGGAAGCTGGACGCCACCGACGCCGTGCTGACCATCAGCTCCGCCGGGTACGACGACAACGGCAACCAGACCAGCGCGACCGACCCCCGTCGCACCACGGTCACCTTCAGCTACGACGCGCTCGGCCGGCTCGTCGGTCAGAGCGAGCCGGTGACCAGCACGAAGGCGATCGCCAGCTCGTTCGGCTACGACGCCGCCGGCAACCGCACCCGGTTCACCGACGGTCGAGGCAACCAGTTCTGGACCACGTACAACAGCTGGAACCTGCCGGAGTCGCGGGTCGAGCCGTCGACGTCGGCCTACCCGGCGGCCGTGGACCGCACCTTCACCGTGACGTACGACGCGGCCGGACAGGTCAGGGAGCAGTTCGCTCCCGGCGGGGTTCGGATAAGCAACCAGTACGACCCGCTCGGGCGACTGATCAGTCAGGCCGGTTCGGGCGCCGAGGCGGCGACGGCCGAGCGCACCTTCGAGTACGACGACGCGGGACGGATCACCGAGCTGTCCGTCCCGGCGGGCACCAACACCATCACGTACGACGACCGGGGCCTGCCGCTCGCGATCAGCGGCCCGAGTGACAACCTCTCCTACTCGTACAACAGGGACGGGCGGCTGACCTCGCGCGCCGACGCGGCGGGGACCACCGCCTTCGGCTACGACACGGCGGGCCGGTTCCGGACGGCCTCGAACGCCACCACCGGCATCAACCTGGTCATCGCCTACAACTCGATGTCCCAGGTCGCCACCATCACGTACGGCTCCGGCAACGTCCGCTCGCTGAGCTACGACGGGCTGCAGCGGCTGAAGACGGACACCCTGAAGAACGCGGCCGGCACCACCACGCTCGGCTCGGTCAACTACGGGTACGACGAGAACGGTAACGCAACCACGAAGGTGGTCACCGGGTTCGCGGGGGGCAGATCGAACACCTACAGCTACGACCTGGCTGACCGGTTGACCTCGTGGAACGACGGCACGACAAATGTCTCGTACGCGTACGACGACTCGGGCAACCGCACCCAGGTGGGTGGCCAGACGTTCAGCTACGACGCCCGTAACCAGCTCATCTCCAGCAGCGACGGCACGGGGTACACGTACACCCCCCGGGGGACGCTCAAGCAGACCGGTGCCGGCGGGACCGGCTTCGTCACCACGTCGGACGCGTTCGGCCAGGTGATCTCCCAGCAGGCTGCCGGCGGCACGACCAGCTACGAGTACGACGCGCTGGGCCGGGCGGTGCGACCGGGCTTCCGGTACAGCGGGCTCGACAACGACCTGGCCCAGGACAGCGGTTCGACCTACACCCGCAGTCCCACCGGCGAGCTGCTCGGTGTCGGTGCCGGCACCGGAGCCGGCTCCGTCTACGCCTGGCTGGACCAGCACGACGACCTGGTCGGCCAGTTCACCGCCACCGGGACGGCGCTGAGCGGTTCCCGCAGCTACGACCCGCTGGGTCGGGTCCTGGCGAGCAACGGCATGGTAGGCAGCCTCGGTTACCAGAGCGAGTGGACGGACTCGACCACCGGCCGGGTCAACATGCTGGCGCGCTGGTACAACCCGGACACGGGCCAGTTCGACAGCCGGGACACGGCGACCAACAACCCGACACCGGACTCGATCGACGCCAACCGCTTCCAGTACGGCGACGGCAACCCGCTGCTCACGATGGACCCGACCGGGCACTGGGGCCTGTCGAGCCTGAAGAAGGCCGTCAAGAGCACCGTCTCGGTGGTCACCAACCCGGTGGCGGCCATCCGAACGTCCTACCGGGTCGCCACCGCGACCTACCACCAGGCGACCAAGGCGTACAACTACGTCGCCTCGGGGCGGGCCTGGCAGGACGTCAAGCGGACCACCAAGGCGGTGGTCCACAAGGCGAAGAAGGCCGTCAAGACCGTCAAGGACACCACCGTGCGGTGGGCGAAGAAGAAGGTCAACACCGTACGGGACGCGTACAACTCGGCGAAGAAGTGCCTCAGTACAGGCGTGAAGAAATGCGTCAAGGAGACCGCGAAGAAGGCGGTCAAGAGCGCCGTAAAGAGCGTCAAGTCGACAGTGGCGGCGATCAAGAAGGATCCGTGGAAGTTCGTCGCCCAAGCGGCCGTGGCAGTGGCCGCCACGGTGGCGGTCGGCGCGCTCTGCGCCACCGGCGTCGGCTGTCTGATCGTCGCGGGCGCGGTCGCGGGAGCCATGTCGGCGGGTGCCGGCTTCATGGTCGACGTCGCCCAGGGCGAGGAGAAGTTCACCTGGAGCGGCCTCGCCAGCACCATGATCGAGGGTGGCCTCGACGGCGGACTCACGGCCGGCCTGAGCAGGTTCACCGGCGGCCTGACGAAGATGGCCGGCGGATCCGCCGCGGCCAAGATCCCTGGCCTGGGCCCCCGGCGCCCGGGCGGCGCGGCCAAGGCCAGCGAGGGCCCGAGCGCACCCTCGGGCTACCAGGGCCGACACCGGGCACCGGCCGGCTGCGCTCGGCCGCACAGTTTCGACCCGGAGACCAAGGTGCTGATGGCCGACGGCAGCAGCCGGGCCATCCAGGACCTCGGCCCGGGTGACAAGGTCGCCGCAACGGACCCGGAGCGGGGTGGAGCCGAGGGCCGCGCGGTCACCGCGGTTCACGTCAACCAGGACCGTGAGCTAAAAAACGTCACCGTGCGCGACGTCGCGTCGGGTGAGGAGACGGTGGTCAAGACCACCCAGCACCATCCGTTCTGGGACGCCACCGACCGGAAGTGGGTCGACGCCGCCGAACTATCGGTGGGACATCGCCTGCTGGTGCACGACGACAAGCGCCTGGAGGGCGACGGCACCGGCGCGGGCATGGGCGGCGGCGGGCCAGGAACCAAGGTAGTCGTCGTCAAGGTCGACAACTTCACCGGCGACCAGGAGATGCGCGACCTGACGGTCGCCGATCTGCACACGTACTACGTGTTCGCCAGCGACCAACCGGTGCTGGTGCACAACTGCGGCGGGGGCGAGGACGGACACGGTGCGGCATGCCAATGCGCCACTGGCGGGCGGCCGATCGGGCCGAACGGACAGTTCCTGCCGAACCCCAATACGCCCGTTCCGGGCGCGGTGGACGCCAACGGCATGGTGCGGGGCACCAACGAGCCTGGTTACACGACGAGCCGGGGCAGTTGGCGTGCGGACACGACGAATCGTGCCTGGGCAAACGGAACTCCGGGACCCCACGGTGGAGTGATGTGTCCGCGGCAGGGGCCGAACTGCGCGGGCGAAGTGTTCCGCAATCCGACGTCGGGCCAGCCGGCCGGTGACATGGGCCATTGGCCGACCGCGCACACGAACCGCCTTTATCCCGCCAATATCAGCCGTGCGGATTTCCTGGACGAGTATCAGAAGGATGTGCGAATAGAATGCATACCCTGCAACCGAGGTGCAGGTAATCGGCAGGACGGGTAGGCTGTCGGGGTGCCGGTACTGATCGATCACCTTGAGCGCCGCCTGGGTCGGCTGACCAATGGCTGGAAGGGGGCGGCGCGGGAAGGGCTGCCGACCGTCAACGTCGCGTGCTTCACCGGTGGCGTCTTCACGGGGACCACCTGCTACGCGACCGTAGGGCTGAGTCGTGTGCCGCTGCACCATCCCGGCAGCGACGGGCATCTCTTCCTGGAGTTTATTGCCGCCGAGCACGGTCCTGATGACGTTTCACGCAGCATGTTTCCTCGCGCGCTGGAATTTGTCGCGTCGAGGTGTCTCGATACCCGCGAGGCGGTGCTTCGGGGCGACGTCATCCCGCTGCCTGAAAACCTCGTCCGAGGCTCGCGTTTCACCTCGCTTTACGCGGCGCTGCCCGTCTACTACGACGCGGACTTCAAATCGGTCGTCGTTGAAAACGGCGATGCGGTGGCTGTCGCATGGCTGGTCGGCATCACCTCCGGCGAAGCACAGTTCATTGCGGATCGTGGCTGGGGTCAGTTCGAGGAAGAGTTGCTGAAACATGACCCTGACCTGATGGACATGAACAGAGAAGCGATCGTCTGAAGGACGTCTCGTAACTCGGTGAAGGCGTTGCCGGGAAACGATGTTGCTGTCATCCGGCGAGGATGATGTTGTGGAGATGGGCGATGCCGGAAGCGGTGTCGGTCAGTGTGTGGGCGGCGCGGTGGTAGTCCCGCAGGATCTTGCAGCCATGATGGACGAAGCCAGGCGTCAAGCAGCGACCTCGGCGTACCATGGCCGCCAAGCTTGCTTGGAAGTGCCAAATGCGGCGGTTCTGGCCAAGGCTCAGCGTTGGCTGGGTGACGCTAAGGTCACAAACATCAACATCAGGGTGGCTCCATGAACTTCGACCCCGTAATTGTCGCAATGGTCTCGGCCATCCAGATGCATGGACCATGCGACCGATGAGGAGGCGGCCTCGAGTTTCGCGGTCGAGGTGCAACAGATCATGGGGGATTATCTGGACGAACTGTCCGGTGACGATGCGCGCGAGTTCCGGGAGATCCTGCTGCGCATCGCCGACGAACGTTCTTCCGGGGATCCGGTGATCTCGCAGTATCTTCGGAGGCTCGCCGACGGGTATGTGCCGACGGAATAGACAGGCAGCTGGCTGAGCTTGTCCCTCGTGGAGAAAGGCGGGCGGGTGGTCAATGTTCCAACGCTTGTGTCAGAGGACGGTTCGAAGATCTTGATCTGATCTGCGGGTTGCGTCCGGTTGGGGGCCTTCCGGCGATTCGTTGCAGGTAACGACTGGTCGATGGGCCTCCACTCTCTCGCATCTCGCAAGGACCTCGGCCCGGGTGACAAGTTACACCGTTCGTCTTACAGCCCCCGCTCCCCGAGCCGTGCCGCACGACTGCCCGCCGGAGACATGAACGGACCCGGCCCGACGGGAGCGCCCAGAACGTGCCAAGGAGCGGTCAACACGATCGGAGCCCGTGACGCCTCGACGGTAGACCGACGTCATGGGTCGGTTGGCCCGTGTACCGGTTGGCGGGTGTGGTGGTCGCGGCTGACGCCGTACCCGTGCTGGCAGGTGGAGTGGGCGACCAGCCGGCGGGTGCGGTCGCTGACGGCGGCGCTGCTCGGAGCCGTGCATGACGACACACGGCCCGGTGCTGCCGATCTGGAGCTGCGGCGGCTGCGACGCGCCCCGGCCCCTGCCGCACGCGGCAGCGAGCTGCGCGCGGAGTTCGACGGTGCTCCGATACCCTGGCTCTCTACCTCGGTGCCCAACTGGTGCGCGCCTTCGAAGACCTGACCTGGGTTGCCGGTGGAATTGATGAGGGCCCGCGGCGTGGCCGGGTGGGCCACCACCACGGCGTGCGACGGCGGCGGACCGGCCCGCGCGCCACCCCGAGGTGGACCCCGACGCTCAGCGATGCCTGGCGGCGGCCGAGGTGCGATCGAGCAGCTCCTGGACCGCGCGATGGACGCGGGCGGCGCACCGCCGGACGTATTGCTCGTCGTGGGCCGCGTCCGGGCCCCGGCGGTCGAAGTGAATGGGCGGGCCGATCGCGATGGTGATCCGGGCGGGCAGTGGGAGGTAGGGCACGGACGGTAGGAAGGTCAGGCCCCACGGCAGGCTGAGCAGCAGTGGCCAGCGGGTCAGGCGAAGCCATCGCCGGGTTCGGAGCAGGCGGGCCACAGCCGCACCGTCGGACAGGACCACAGCGGTGTTGTGCGCCCCGGCTGCGGCGACGGGGATGACCGGCACGCCGCAGGCGACGGCGAGGCGCGCGTAGCCTACGCGGTCGTCGAAGATCACCTTGTGCCTGTCGGTCCAGCGTCGGGCTCCGTCGGCGTCGCTACCCGGATATACGAGGACCTTGTTGCCCTGGGTGAGCAGAGCCGCGGCGGTGGCGAAGTCGGCGGGGATCGCGCCGAGCGGCCGCAGCCAGCGTCCGAGCAGGGCCAGCCCGAGGTCGTGGGTTAGCACCCACGGTGTGTCGGCGAGACCTCGCGCGTGGTGGACGGCTGCGGCGAAGAGGTAGGTGTCGCCGGTGTAGAAGCCGCCGTTGTGATTGCCGACGTACAGGGCTGGACCGGTCGGGATGTGTTCGACGCCGGTGATCCGTGCGCGGTGGTAGGGCACCAGGATGCGCCGTACCCGGCTGGCCGCGCGGGCGATCGCGTGCGGGTCGCGCTGTGGCGTCACGTGGTACGGGCGGCGGTGCGCAGCGCGGTCAGCAGCGGTCGGGTCAGCCGGCGGGTGCGGGGGGTCAGCAGCCGCGCCTGCAAATGCTCGCCCACGGCGTCGACGGCGGCGAGCGCATACGTCGGGTACGGGTGCACGGTCCGGTACAGGTCGGTGAGTCGGCCGCGGCGGGCGACGATGGCGGCCAGTTCGCCGATGATCTCGCCAGCGGCCGGCGCCACCACTGTGGCGCCGACCAGCCGCCCCCGCGGGTCGGCGAGCAGCTGGGCCCACCCCTCCGTGCGTCCAGCGGCCACCGCCCGGTCCACCTCGGTCAGGTCGAGGCGGGTGATGGTGGCGCGGTCGCCCCAACGGTGGCGGGCCTGCGCGGCACGCAGGCCGACCCGGGCCACCTCGGGGTCGGTGAAGATGACGTACGGCATCGCCAGGTAGCGCACCTGGCGCGGCAGCCAGAAGAGCGCGTTGAGCGTGGCCGTGCCCGCCTGGTGGGCGGCGACGTGGGTGAAGGGCAGTCCGCCGGTGACGTCTCCGGCGGCGTACACCCCGGGGGCTGTGGTACGCATCCGGCTGTCCACCCGGATCGCGCCCGCGTCGGTGACCGCTACGCCGGCCTGGGCCAGGCCCAGCTCGGCGGTGCGCGGCCGGCGCCCGCCCGCGACGAGGATCCGGTCGACCTCGATCTCGCCCGGCTGGTCCCCGGTCAGCCACACCCGCGACGGCCGGCCGGTGGCGACCTCGGTCACCTGGGTGGCGGTGCGCACGTTGACGCCCTCTGCCCCCAGCCGGTCGGCGAGCAGATCGCCGACCTCCGGATCCTCCTGCGGCAGCAGGCGCGGTGCCCGCTCCACCAGCGTCACCGCGCTGCCCAGACGGGCGAACGCCTGGCCGAGTTCGCAGCCGACCGGTCCGCCGCCGACCACCAGCAGCCGCGGCGGCCGCTGCGTCAGACCCCAGACCGTGTCACTGGTCAACGGCTCGGCCGCCGCCAGCCCGGGCAGCGGCGGCAGCCGTGGCTGCGATCCGGTCGCCACCAGAACGCACCGTGCCGTCAACTCACGTCCACTGCCGGCCAGCCGTACCCGGCGGGGCGCGACGAAGGAGGCCTCATCGGCGATGACCTCGGCTCCGGCCGCGCGGACCCGTTCCGGAGCGTCGTGCGGCGCGATCGCCGCCTGGGTCGCTCGCACGTGCGCCATGACATCCGCCAGGTCGACGTCCGGCTCCACCGGCGCCAGGCCGACCCGGTCGGCCTGGCGCATCCGGTGCGCCAGGCCGGCCGTCTCGACCAACGCTTTGCTCGGCACGCACCCGGTCCACAGGCACTCGCCGCCGGTGCGGTCCCGCTCGACCAGCGCCACCCGGGCCCCCAGGCCGCCGGCGATCACGGCGGAGACCAGACCCGCGGTGCCGCCGCCGATCACCAGCAGATCCAAGTCGGTCATGAACTCCCCGCCGCCCGCCCGCTGAGCCGCGACCCATTCTCGATCACGCCGCGACGCTACCCGCGCGTGCCCGGTGCCGGCAGCGCTTGCCGGATCTGGTCCGCAACCGGTAAGACCTCATCCGCCAGCCGGCTCGGGAAGTCGCGCGGACCGGATGCCGGAGACCACATGCACGTGCCCGCCGCGCAACACCTCGTGCGTGACGTCGGTGAAACCGCTGTCCAGTAGCCGCCACGGGTGCCGATGCGGGTTCGACCCGCCGGCCAGGCACGCCAGCCGTGCGGCCGGTGACAACGGCCGCCACCGACCCGCCGGTAGGCTCAGATCGACGACGGTCATCCGCCCTCCGGGACGCAGCAGGCCGAGCGCCTCCTGCCATGCCCGACGCCAGTCATCGATGACGCTCAGGGCGTACATGAACAACACTGCGTCGAACGGCGTGCCGGACCGCAGTTCGGACGGAAGATGCGCCGCGTCCGCGAGGACGAGGCTGACGTTGCGCCAACCGCGACGGTCGATCCGACGCTGTGCCCGCGCCAGCATCTGCGGGCTGGCGTCGACGCCGACCACCACCCCGCCGGACCCCACCGCGGCCCGTGCGAGGGGGAGGGTCATCCCCGTTCCGCAGGCCACATCCAGCACCCGGCTGCCAGGTCGCAGTCCGGCCGCCGCGACGCCAGCGGCCCGACCCGCTCGGTAGACGGGCCACTCCAGGGAGACCAGGTCATGGAGACGGGCGACGAGACGATAGCGCCGGCGCTGCCCGGTCACCATGGCCTCGCCGGGCCGAGCCGGGCCGGAACAGGCTGCGACGATGGTGCCCGGCGGTGGGGCGGATCCGGCAGAGCGGTCATGGCCGTGAGCTACCCGGCAGCCGCGCCGTTACGCACGTCAGGCGGCTCCGTCCGCCGTCTGCGACCGGTCCACCCCGAGCCGACGGACGGGAAGGCCACGGGTTGCGGTCCGTGGGCTCACCGCGCCGCTGAGCTCGGCGACCGTGCGGTGACCTGCCTGACGTCAGGGTGATCAGGCGACTGGGGTGGCGCCTTGAAGGTGGATGGTGCGTGTCGCGAGCGTCGCCTCGGTGGGGTCGTGACTGGCGATGATCACCGCCGCGCCGGTGGCGACGCGTTCGGCGAGCAGGTCGTGGACCTGTCGTCGACTGCGGGTGTCGAGGGCGGCTGTCGGCTCGTCCAGGACGTAGATGTCGGCGTCCTGGACGAGCGCCTGGGCGATGAGGGTGCGCTGGCGCTGGCCGCCGGACAGTTCGCGGAGCCGCTGGCGGGCCAGGTGGGCGATGTCCAGCCGCTGCATGATCGCCGCCACCCGGGCGCGGTCATCGCGGCTGAGCCGGCGGCGCAAGGTGAACCGTCCGATCTGCACGCATTCGGCGACGGTCAACGGAAGCGCGTCGATATCGCTGGTGCGCTGTGGCAGCAGGGCGAGACGGGTGCCCGGCCGCCGGAGGATGCGACCTTCGGTCGGTGGCGTGACGCCCGCCAGCAGGTGCAGCAGAGTGCTCTTGCCGGCGCCGTTCGCACCGGTCAGGGCAAGCATGGACCTGGCTTCGACGCGGAGGTTGACGTCGTGCAGGACGGGGACGTCGGCGTATCGGAAGCCGGCGTGCTCGGCGGTCAGGACATCAGCGCTCAACGCATCCCCTTAACAACAACGATTGTCATTTCAGTATAGTCGGTCCGGTGATGTCGTCCCTGGTCGAGCCGTTCACCGTGTCGTTCGTCGTCCGTGCGCTCGTCGGCGGCGTGCTGCTGGCCGCGGCGTGCGCGCTGGTCGGCGTGTGGGTGATCGCTCGCGGCATGACCTTCCTCGGAGAGGCGATGAGCCACGGCATGCTGCCAGGAGTGGCGATCGCGTCGATCGTCGGCGGGAATCTCGTCGTCGGGGCCGCCGCCAGCGCCTTCGCCATGGCGGCAGGGGTCAACGCCCTGCGACACAGCCGCGAGTTCGGGCGGGACACCAGCATCGGGCTGCTGTTCGTCGGGATGCTCTCGGTCGGGGTCATCATCGTGTCGCACTCGCGGTCGTTCGCGACCGATCTGACGGCCTTCCTGTTCGGCGACGTACTCGCTATCCAGCGGCCCGACCTGCTGATGCTCGGCGCCGCCGTCGCCCTGGTCGCGGCGGTCACCGCCGCCTGCTACCGGCCGTTCCTCGCGCTGACTTTCGACCCGCGCAAGGCCCGGACACTCGGCCTGCGACCGGATCTGGCCAACGCGGCGATGCTGGCACTGCTGACCGTCACGATGGCGGTCGCCTTCAGCGTTGTCGGTACCCTGCTCGCCTTCGGCATGCTGATCGCACCGTCGGCGGCGGCCATGCTGGTGGCCCGACGACTGCCTGCGGTGATGCTGGCCAGCTTCGTGATCGGCGCGGCCGCCACCGTGGTCGGCCTCTGGGTTTCCTGGTACGCCGCGACCGCCGCCGGTGCCACGATCGCCGCCGTCGCGGTGCTGTTCTTCCTCGCGATTCTCGGCGCGCGCCGGGTCACGACCGCGCTGGGTCGACGCCGGCCGCCGGTCCCGAACCCCCCACTGGAAGGAATTTCGTGATCGTCACCAACGTCAGGCGCTTCGCCGCCGCCCTGGGTGTCACGCTCGCGCTGTCCGCGTGCGGCTCCTCAGGTGATCCGCCGGCCGCCGAGGAGACGCCGCACGGCTACGTCGCCGGCGCCGAGGAGATGGCCGAGGCCCAGTCGGCCATCGCGTACGCGACCCGCGGGGCCCGGCGACTGCACCTGCTCGACCTGGCCACCGGTTCGGAGAAGGAAGTCGGCCTGTCACTCGACGCCGAGCGGATCACCGAGGACGGCCGGTTCGTCTACGTCGACGACGGCGACCGGCAACTCGACATCGTCGACGCCGGAGTATGGACCGTCGATCACACCGACCACGTGCACTACTACCGGGCGCCGGCCCGCTCGGTCGGCACGCTGACGCTCGCCGCACCGATCACGACGGTCGCCGGCTTCGAGGCCCACACCGCCATCGGTACAGCCGACGGGAAGGTCACCGTGCTCGACCGCCGGGGTCTCGAGGCCGGCCAGGTCACCACCCTGGCCACGGTCGACTCGGGCAGCTCCACGGCACTGGCCGTACCGTACGCGGATCGGCTCCTCGTCGCCGTCGGTGACGAGCCGGGCCGGCCGGCGGACCGCATCGTCGCGATGGACGAGCGCGGTGCGCCGACCGGTGCTCTCGAGGTGCCCTGCCCCGCACCGCGCGGCTGGGCGGTGCTGCGCGGCGGCGCCGTCATCGCCTGCGAGAACAGTCTCGTCCGCGTCAAGCTCGAGGGCGAGGAGCTCACCGCCAAGACCCTGCCCAGTCCACGGGCTCCGGTCCCGATGGGTACGTTCGGCTACCGGCCGAGGAGCAACGAGGCGGCGGTCGCCGATTCCGCCGGGATCTGGTCGGTGAACGCGGCGAAGGCCACCCTGCGACACCTGCCGGTGGGGGGACGGGAACTGGTGGCCGCGGCGTCACCGGCGGACGGCAGTACGGTGCTCGCCCTCGACCGGTCCGGCACGCTGTTCAGCTATGACCTCGCGACCGGAAAGGTGCTCGCGCGAACGTCCGTGCCGGCCGCGAACCTGACGCTCGACGTCGACCGCGCCTATCTGGCCGAGCCGGTCGCCCGGATCATCCACGAGATCGACTACCGCGACGGGCTGCGCACCGCCCGCAAGCTGCGGGTCGCCGAGCAGCCGGATCTCGTCGTGGAGGTCGGGCGATGAGGACACCGAAGCTTCTGGCGGCGCTCGCCGCCGCGGCGGTCCTGCTGGCCGGCGGCGCCGCCTGCACCTCGCCGGAGCGGACCCGCATCGTCGTGACCACCAACATCCTCGGCGACGTCGTCGCGGAGATTGTCGGTGACCAGGCCGAGGTCAGCGTGCTGATGAAGCCCAACTCCGACCCGCACTCGTTCGCCATCTCCGCCCGGGAGGCGCACGCCGTGCAGACGGCCGACCTGGTCGTCTACAACGGACTCGGGCTTGAGGAGGGCGTGCTGCACCATGTCGCGGCGGCGAAGGCCCAGGGAGTCCCCACCGTGGAGGTGGGGGCAAGGGTCGATCCGATGCAGTACCGGGACGGCGACGCCGCCGGGCTTCCGGATCCGCATTTCTGGACCGACCCGGCGCGCGTCGTCACCGCGGTGCGGCTGCTGACCGAAGAGATCATCAACCACGTCGACGGCGTGGACGCCGGCACAATCCGTCAGCGCGCCGAGTCATACGCAGGCGAAGTGAGCGATCTGGACGCGGAGCTGACCCGGCGTTTCGCCGCGATTCCGGCGCAGCGCCGGGTCCTGGTCACCAATCACCACGTCTTCGGCTACCTCGCCGAACGCTACGACCTCTCGGTCGTCGGTGCGATCATCCCGAGTGGAACCACCCTGGCGTCGCCGAGCGCGTCCGACCTCGCCTCGCTGGTCACCGCCATCCGGACCCACCAGGTGCCGGCCGTTTTCGCCGACACCGCGCAACCCGCCCGTCTCGCCGAGGTCCTCGCCGCCGAGGCCGGCATCGCGGTTCGCGTCGTCGGGCTGTATTCGGAGTCGCTCAGCGACGCGGACGGGGACGCCCCCAGCTACCTGGACATGATGCGTTTCAACACCGAGGCGATCATCGGCTCCCTGAGCGGCGGCTGACCCCGACGGCACCGACCCTCGGGACTCCCTGTACGGTATTCGAAAATGATTGTCAGTTTCATCTAGAGAGGGAAAGCAGTGAATCGACGCAGAAGCCGTGGTCTGGCCGTGCTGACGGCCGCATCGCTGGCGCTCGCCGCCTGCGGGTCCGGGACGACGGGAGAGAGTGGATCTCCCGCCGCGTCATCGGCCACCGCTTCCGTACAGGAGCCGGTGGCGGTCACCTACGAGGGCGGCATCTACGTGCTCGACGGCGAGGCCCTGGAGGTGGTGCACACCGTCGCCCTCGACGGGTTCAACCGGATCAACCCGGCGGGCAACGACACCGGCGTCTTCGTCTCCACCGAGGCCGGCTTCCAGGTGCTCGACGCCGCCGCCGGAAAGATGACCGACATCGCGTACCCCGGCGCGAAGCCCGGGCACGTCGTGCTGCACGGCGACCGCACCGTCCTGTTCACCGACGGCACCGGGGAGGTGCACAGCTTTGACCCGAAGGGCCTCGCCGACGGCAAGCCCACCGGACGCCAGTACAAGACCGCGCAGCCGCACCACGGGGTAGCGGTCGAGTTGGGCGATGGCACGCTCGTGGTCACCCTCGGCACCGAGGAGTCCCGTCCCGGCGCGATCGCGCTGGACAAGGACGGCAAGGAGATCGCCCGCAGCGAGGAGTGCCCCGGCGTCCACGGCGAAGCCGTCGCCCAGGGCGAGGTCGTCGGACTCGGCTGCAAGGACGGAGTCCTACTGTTCAAGAACGGCGCCTTCGTCAAGGTCAAGAGTGACCGGGCGTACGGCGCCGTAGCCACCCAGGTCGGCAGCGAAGCCTCCGCCGTCCTGCTCGGCGACTACAAGATTGACCCGGACGCCGAGCGTGAGTTCCCCGAGCAGTTCGCGCTCATCGACACCGCCACCAACTCGCTCAAGGTGGTGCCGATGCCCGAGGGCGTCAGCTACAGCTTCCGCTCCCTGGGCCGCGGCCCGAAGGGCGAGGGTCTGATCCTGGGCACCGACGGCAAGCTGCACGTCGTCGACCCCGCCACCGGCACCTTCACCAGCGCGTGGCCCGTGGTCGCCGCCTGGAAGGAGCCGATGAAGTGGCAGGAGCCCCGTCCGGCCCTGTTCGTCCGCGACGACACCGCCTACGTCACCGAGCCCGCCACGAAGAAGGTGCACCGCATCGACCTCGCCACCGGCAAGCTCGTCGGCTCGGTGGAACTGCCCGCGGTCCCGAACGAGATCAGCGGACCGCTGCCGGCCCACTGAGTCCAGGGATTCCCGGCGGTGGAGGCAGTTCCAGCCCCGCCGCCGGGAACCACACGGTGCGGACGGCGGGGAGGGGCAGCGCCGCGAGCTCCGGGCCCCAGCAGGACTCGCCGGCTGGTGACGGACAGTGCCCGTCGCCGTCCAGCCGCCGAAGAGAGGCTCGGGGACTACAAATGAAAACCAATTCCGTTAATCTGCTATGATCCCTCGATGAAGGAGGCCTCGTGGCCGTACCGAAGCGGAAGATGTCGCGGTCGAACACCCGGCACCGGCGGGCGCAGTGGAAGGCGGCCGTGCCGCAGCTGGTGCCGTGCCCGTGCCCGCGCAAGGAGATGGTGGTGCCGCACCGGGCCTGCACGCACTGCGGGCTGTACAAGGGGCGTCAGGTGGTGGACCAGCCGTGACGGGGCGTCTGCCACAGTTGTCGACGCGGCGGGGCTACGGGACATGATCGAGGCGGGCGAGAGTTTGCAGGCTCGCGGCCTGGCGGCCTACGACGGCCGTGCACGGACGGATTGATCCGGTGGAGATCCTGCACACCGGCCGGTTCGATCTGGAGCGGGCGGAGACCGCGCCCGGCTGGATGACGGAGCTCAACGGCGGGCACGTGCCGGAGACCGAGGAGTACGGCACCTCCAGCATCGTGTTCCGCGACCACCGGCCGTTTCACCCGCAGCGGCTATGGGACCTCCTGGCCGGCGGCCTGGACGCGTTCGGTGTTGTGCGCTCGAAGGGGTTCCTGTGGTCGGCCAGCCGCCCGGATGTGCAGGCGCTGTGGTCGCAGGCCGGCCCGTCCGGGCCGTGCGACCCGGTCGCCGCGCCGGTGGTGGTGTCAGGGGAGTGGCCGGAGGATCCCGAGGAGCGGGTCGAGTTGGAGTCCCGCTGGCATCCCGTCTTCGGTGACCGGCACCAGGAACTCGTCCTCATCGGTGTGCGCCTGGACAGTGACGGCCTGCGGGCGGCGCTGACGGCCGGCCTGCTCACCGACGCAGAGATCACCGTCGGAGAGGACGCCAGGCGGGCGCTGCCCGACCCGTTCTGCGAGTGGGACCTCGGTGACCTGCACGACCACGAGCACGCCGACCCGGTCCCGGTCTGACCATGGCGACCACCCTGGCACCCGAGGACGTCGTCCGGTGGCGGCGCGACTGGGAGACCATGATGCGTCACTACCAGCCCGGCCGCGACGACCTCCTCGCCGCCGGTCTCGCCGCCGTCGAAGAGGTCCACGGGCGCCCGCCCGAGCGGGTGCTCGACGTCGGCGGCGGGCCGGGCACCACGGCCGAGGCCGTGTTGCACCGTTGGCCCGACGCGCATGTCACCGTGCTGGACATCGACCCGGTCCTGCTGGCCCTGGCCGACACCGCCCTGCCGCAGGTGCGGACCGTGCGGGCCGACCTCAACTCAGCCCGCTGGCTTTCGCCCGGCGGCGGCCCGTACGACCTGGTGTTGGCCGTGATGGCCCTGCACTACCTTCCCGAGGACCGGGTCCGCGACTGGTACGCCGAGGCCCGACACCTGCTCCAGCCTGACGGCTTGCTCCTCGTCGCCGACGCCATGCCCGACGCTCCCATACCCCC
The DNA here is from genome assembly GCF_040302465.1 of Micromonospora sp. NPDC126480. Lineage (NCBI taxonomy): Bacteria > Bacillati > Actinomycetota > Actinomycetes > Micromonosporales > Micromonosporaceae > Micromonospora > Micromonospora sp. NPDC126480. Next base: position 145,732 of record NZ_JBEORU010000011.1, on the reverse strand, counting down.
GCAGCGCCCGAGCGGCGGGACGGAGCCGTGGACCGCGTGGTGGACGGCGCTGGCCGCGGAACCGGTGATGGCGCCGCTGTTGAACGAGCGGACGGCCGTGCTCAGCGGCCTGAACTCAGCAGAATTCGCCGCGCCGGCCGACTGGCACCGCGAGGCGGCGCTGCGCGCCGGATTCGCCGGCGCGACGATGCTCCACCAGCGCGCAGGCCATGCCCTGATGACTTTCCATCGATGAGCATCCCACCGCCGTGCAGCGCTGGTGGCACCGTCGCCTACTGCGACGGCCATCGCCGCCGCGCGCTCCGCCACCGCAGCTTCCCGAAAGCAGCCGACGACGAGCCGGAGGATTTTGCCAAAGCGGACCGACCCGAACTCTGACGGGACTTCAACCCACGTCGTCACCGGCCGCCGCCGGCGGTTCGGTGGGGGATGTGTGGCGGTAGCGATGCTGGTGGCAGGTGTCAATGACGACGAATCAGGCGAGATGTTCAGAACGGAGAGGTGATGTCGACGATCAGCGATGGGCGGTCGAACGAGACCGTTGAGGTGTTCGATCAGGCCGCGACGAGTTACGACCGCACCGGCGTGTCCTTTTTCGGGCCGTTCGGTGTCGAGTTGGTCCGTCGTGCCGGCATCCGACCGGGAGAGCGTGTCCTCGACGTCGGCTGCGGTCGGGGAGCCGTCCTGTTCCCCGCGGCGCAGGCGACCGGGCCGACCGGTCACGTGATCGGCATCGACCTCGCGCCGGCCATGGTGACTCTCACCGCTGAGGACGTCACCCGCGCCGGTCTGACTCACGTCAACGTCCGGGTGGGCGACGCCCAGCAGCCTGACTTTCCGCCCGGCAGCTTTGACGCGATCCTGGCCGGGCTGGTCGTTTTCCTGCTTCCCGCCCCCGGGCAGGCCCTGCATGCCTACGCCAGGCTGCTTCGACCGGCGGGCCGGCTTGCGGTCAGCACCTTGGCCGGACAGGACCCGGCGTTCGTCGCCGCCATGGACGCCCTCGCCGCGCATCTGCCGGCGGACCGGCCTCGACCGGCGCCGGGCACCGACCCGTTCGCCGACGACTGCGCGATCATCGCGACCATGGCGGCAGCCGGCCTCGCTGTCACCACGATCAGTGAGCACCGGGTCGAGAGCCACTTCCGCGATGTGGACCACTGGATGGAGTGGATGTGGTCGCACGGTGGACGGGCACTGCTGCGGCACATTCCGGCCGACCGTCTCGACACCGCGACCACCGAGGCCGCCCGTGCGCTTGAACCCGCCCGCCTGTCCGGCGGCGGCCTTACCTTGACCACCGCGATCCGTGTCACCGTCGCGACGCCGCAGCCCACCGCCACGCGTCCTACGGAGTCTTCGTAGCGGCATCGGCGGGACGGTGCAGCAGAGTGTCGGTCGCAGCGACGCATAATGGGGGCGTCGCAGGTAGAAGGCGAGACCGGAAGCGCCGCGCAGACCACTGCCGCCACCACAGGAGGATGCGATCACGGTGACCCAGACGATGCCGAACGTGACCCGCAACACCCGCCAACGTGGCGAGGTGCTGGCACTGCTGCGCGAGGTCGAGGGGTTCCATTCGGCGCAGCACCTGCACCAGATGCTGCTCGCCCGGAAGGCGCGCGTCGGCCTCACCACGGTGTACCGGACGTTGCAGCTGCTGGTCGAGGCCGGCGAGGTCGACTCCACCCGGCTGCCCGGCGGTGAGCAGCTGTTCCGCCGGTGCAGCCAGAACAAACACCACCACCATCTGGTCTGCCGCGAGTGCGGACGCACGGTCGAGGTCGCCGGGCCCGCCGTCGAGCGGTGGGCCGACCAGTTGGCCGTTCAGCACGGCTTCACCGGTGTCGGCCACACCCTGGAGATCTTCGGCACCTGCGCCGAGTGCTCCCGCTGATCACGTCACCTGTCGGCGCAGGTCGCACAGATCCCTCTCAGGTCGAGTCGGTCCGGATGCGGAGTGAAGCCGGTGTGCCGGTGCAACTCGTTGAGCCAGCTCGTCGCGGTCCAGTCGACCTGCGTGTCGGTGCTCATCCGCCCTGGGGGCTGCGGCGGGCGTACTTCTGGCGGAACTTCTCGACCCGGCCGGCGGTGTCGAGCAGGCGCTGCTTCCCAGTCCAGAAGGGATGGCTGGCCGAGGAGATCTGCACGTCGATCACGGGGTAGGTGTTGCCGTCGGTCCACTCGATCATCTGATCGCTGGTGGCCGTCGAGCGGGTGAGGAAGGCGAAGTCGGCGCCCTTGTCGCGGTAGACGACGCGGCGGTACTCGGGGTGGATGCCAGGCTTCATGCGGGTTGCGCTCCTTCGGTGTCGGTCAGCTCGTCGGCCACCAGGGGAAAGCAGCCGGCGAACGGGTCGTGGTAGGTCCGCCAGGTCTCCTCACCGTCGGCGAGTTCAGCGTCGGTGAGCAGGCAGCCGGCAAGGGTGCGGTGCAGCTCGACGGGATCGATGTCGAGGCCGATGAAGACCAGGTGCTGGTGCCGGTCGCCGTAGTAGGGATCCCAGTCCAGGGCGGCGGCGAGGCGGCGCTGGTCCTCGACGTGCTCCCAGCGGTCCTCGGGCAGGCCCACCAGCCAGTGCCCGAGAGGGCCCATGGCCAGGCCGCCCCCGGCGAACTCCCAGGCCACCACGGTGTCCGGCTGGCTGGCCAGCCAGAGGTGACCCCGGGAGCGGATGATCTCGGCGTTGACGTCTTCGAGGACGTCGTGCAGGCGCTGCGGGTGGAAAGGGCGGCGGGCGCGGAAGACGGCGGAGACGACGCCGCAGTCGGGCTCGGGCTCGTGGGTGCCGAGGGTGTAGCCCTGCAGACCACGGTTGAAGGTCCCGGGCGTCTCGGGTCGGTGCCGGTGGGTGTGGCGCAGCTGGCGGGTCAGCGTGCCGGCGTCGACGCGGTCGCCGTCGATGCGGATGTGGGTCGCCCAGGGCGCCATCCGCTGCAGCAGGACCGCCATCCGGCCGGTTTCGAACTCACCCTCCCGGGACTGTCCCCAGAGCACCAGCGTGTCCGCGTACTCGATCTGCCGGACGACCACGTCGGCGAGCGCGCGGTGGTCGTCGTCGGCGGCCTGGATGCCGAGCGTGGCGAGGTCGTCGGTGCTGGCCAGGCCGTCGAGCAGGTGCTCGGCGTCGACGACGGTGACGTAGGAGTCGATGCGGAGAAGCTCGGTGATCGGTGCGTCGTCGACGAGGCAGTAAGCGCAGGCGGCGGCGACCGCCTCCGGTTCCACCACCTCGGGCAGCATCAGCACCACGTCCTGGCCGGGGTGGCTGCGGGTGAGCCGGACAAGGGTGGGCAGTACGTCCTCGCGCAGGGTGCAGGAGACGCAGCCGTGCCGCAGCGTGACCCGCTCGTCCTCGATCATGCCGGTGCCGCAGCGGACCACCCGGCGGACGACGCCGTCCCGGATTCCGGTGAGGTCGTGCCGCACCAGCAACAGCGACGGGTCGGCGGCGAGCAGCGCGCGGGCGACGGCGAAGGTCGCCGCCGGCCAGAACCCGGACAGCACGGTCAGCGACGGACGGGTCTCGGCGTCGGCTGGCACGGCACGGGTCGGGGCCTGTGGTGACGACGACATCAGGTTCCTCTCGACTTACTTGAAAACGATTGTCATTCTAAGCACACTCGGGGCGCCGAAGCCAACAGCGACGTGCGAGCGCGGGGTCGAGGCCGCGTGGAGATGGTCGACGACCCGGATCGGGTACGTCCGATCGGCTGATGTAGAACTGAAAACCGTTGTCGTTATCGTATGAGTCTTATTGAGGAGCGAGCACTGTGTCCCGACGCTGTGACGTCACCGGCGCGAAGCCGAGCTTCGGCAACGCCGTGTCCCATTCGCACCGGCGCACCCGCCGCCGCTGGAACCCGAACCTGCAGAGCCACCGCTACTGGCTGCCGTCGGAACGACGGTGGGTCAGCCTCACCCTGACGGCGAAGGCGCTGAAGACGGTGGACCGTAAGGGCATCGAGAAGGTCGTCGCCGAGATGCGCGCCCGGGGAGTGAAGCTCTGATGGCCCGCCAGACCGACGTCCGTCCGATCGTGCGGCTGCGCAGCACCGCCGGCACCGGCTACACGTACGTCACCCGGAAGAACCGCCGCAACGACCCGGACCGGCTGGTGCTGCGCAAGTACGACCCAATCGTGCGCCGGCACGTCGAGTTCCGCGAGGCCCGCTGATGGCCAAGAAGAGCCTGAGCAACCGGCAGGCCCGCCGGGAGGAACTGGTCGCCCGGCACGCCGACCGCCGGGCCGAGCTGAAGCGGCTGATCGCCCACCCGGACACCGACCCGGCGGTACGCGAGGACGCCGTGCGCCGGTTGGCCCGGCTGCCCCGCGATTCGAGCCGAATTCGGCTGCGCAACCGGGACGTGATTGACGGCCGGCCGCGCGGTGTGCTGACCCGCTTCGGGTTGTCCCGTATCCGGTTCCGGGAGATGGCGCTGCGCGGCGAGCTGCCGGGCATCCGTAAGGCGTCCTGGTGACGGCTGGCGGCACCGGTCCGGCACGGGCCACCCGCTCCGCGTCGGCCGCCGCCCGCCCGGCGGAGGTGTTGCCCAACGGCAGGACTCCGGGTCACAGAAACCACCACGCGCAGCCGCGCGTGGCGTGGAAAGGGGAGGTATGAATGCGACACTGAGGGCTCGCGGTTTCGCGGCCCTGTTCGCCGGGGCGGTGGTGGCCGCCGGCACGGTGCTGGCGCCCACCGCGGCGTCGGCGGCCGAGAAGGTGGTGCTGTCCACGGGGCACACCGACGCGGTCGACGTGCACTACGCCGACGGCGAGCTGTCCCTGAAGGTGAGGGACGACACGGGCAGTCCGATGGTGATCCGGGATCCGGCGGACGTCACGTTCCAGGTGCTGCCGCAGGCGGCGATGGAGGTGCCGGACGACCCCCGGTTCGCGTTCCTGGGCCCGGCCGGTTCACAGATCTGGCTGCTGCCGATGACGCAGGACCCGGATCTGCTCTGGCCGGGCTGGAACACCACCGAGCTGGACTCGGGGGTGTTCGAGGGGAACAAGGTCCGGCTCAGCCTGGTCGGCGTGGAGGGACCGGGCAAGGTCACGCTGTTCACGCAGGACTCGTTCGGCGGGCCGATCGTCAAGTTCCGCAGCGAGGACGGACTTCCGGACGTGATCGACGTGCCGGTGCACACGCACGCGCATTCGAACTGGGCGTTCAGCGCGCTGGGCAACTACACCTTGAAGTTCCAGGCCGACGCGACGCTGAGCAACGGCACCACGCTCAGCACCGGGCCGGTCGACTACTCGTTCGTCGTCGGCGAGCTGTCCGGGGGCGGTCCGGAGGTCAGCCTGGCGGTCAGCGGGATGGCCGACGAGTACCAGCCCAACGACACGGTCACGCTCAACGCGGTGCAGACGCCGCAGACCGAGCTGGACCACTACCACTGGTTCAGCAAGTGTCCGGGCGCGGCGGACTGGAGCGTCATTCCGGGTGAGGGTGGCGCGAGCTACTCGTTCACCGCCACGCGGGAGCTGAACGCCTGCGAGTACGTGGCGAAGCTCTACGACGACGACCACGAGGTCGTGGCGACCAGCGAGCCGGTGACCCTGTGGGTGGCGTTCCCGCCCGAGGATCCGGCCGCCTCGCAGACGATCACCGCGTCGATCGACGAGACGCAGGGCTCGCTGGTGATCAGCGTCAACCCGGACGACCGGGCCGTGGTGCTGCCGCCCGCGCAGCTCAACGCCGCCGGTGACCGGTGGGAGAGCAACGGTGAGCTCCGGCCGGTCACGGTGACCGACACCCGCGCCGGCCAGCCGGGGTGGAGTGCGTCCGGGCAGATCCCGGCGGACTTCGTCGGGCCGGACGGGGCGACGTTCAGCGCCGGTTACCTCGGCTGGACGCCGCGGGTCCTGGCTCAGGCCGACGGGCAGGGCGTGGTTCCCGGTCCGGAGGTGGCGCCGTACGTCGTCGGAGCCGGCGGTGGCCTCGGCAACAGCGCGGTGCTCGGCTCGGCACCGGACGGCGCCGGACGGGGTACCGCACAGCTGGGCGCGGGCCTGCGGCTGAGCCTGCCCACCGAGACGGCGGCGGGGATCTACACCGCGACCCTGACCCTCACCGCCATCTGATCGCACCAACCCGTCCGGTGGTCGAGCCGTGAGCCTGGCCACCGGACCACCGCGCGGGGTGGGCGTGTCGTTGCCGCGACCCGCCCACCCCGCACCTCCTCTCGTACCCCAGGAACGGACCAGTCCTCGCAATGCGCCTGCTCGCCACCATCGCCGTCGGGATCGCCCTGCTCGGCGTGGTCCCCGTGCCACCTGCCTCCGCGCTGGCCGCGCCCACCCCCGCCACGCCGCCGGTGACGCAAGGGACGTCGTCGCCGGCACCGTCGCCCGCCGCCGCGACCTGGGGCGTGGCACCGTCGAGCGCGCGGGGGCCGAACGGCCGGCCGGCGTTCAGCTACAAGCTCGACCCGGGCGCCAACTTGACCGACTACGTCGGCGTCACGAACCATTCCAACCGCCCGCTCACCCTGAACCTCTACGCCAGCGACGCGGTCACCACCACGCGGGGCGGGTTCGATCTGCTGGCCGCCGACCGGAAGCCCACCGACGTGGGCTCCTGGGTCCGCCTGCCGAGCCGCACCCTGACCATCCCGTCGACGTCCCGGCTGGACGTACCGTTCACGCTCACCGTCCCGCGCAACGCCACGCCCGGGGATCACGCCGGAGGGATCGTCGCCTCGCTGGCCGGCACCGCCGTCGACGCGCAGGGTAACCAGGTCGCCGTCGACCACCGGGTCGGCGCGCGCATCTACCTGCGGGTCACCGGTGAGCTGCAGCCGACGCTGACCGTCGAAGACCTACGAGTACGGCACACCGGCTCGGCCAACCCGCTGGCCGGTGGCACGGTCACCGCCACGTTCACGGTCCGCAACACCGGCAACGTACGGCTCAGCGGGCGGCCCGTGCTCGGCGTGTCCGGACCGTTCGGCCTGGCCCGGCGGTCCGTCGCCGGTGCGGCCCTGCCGGAGATCCTGCCCGGCGGCGAGCTGACCACCACCGTACGCATGGCGGGTGTTCCGCCGCTGTTCCGGCTGACCACGAATGCGACCATCACGCCGGCCGCCATGGGGGACCAGGTCCTCGATCCGCCACCGCGGGCCGGCACGGCGCAGGCGGCCGTCTGGGCGGTGCCCTGGCCGCAGCTCGCCCTGCTGGCCCTGCTCATCCTCGCCGGCTGGGCGCTGATCGCGGCCCGGCGCCGCCGGGCGGCGCAGTTCGCGCGGGCGGTGGCTGCCGCCCGGGAGGAGGGCCGCGCGCAGGCCGGCCGGGCACCGGACGGCCAGGACATCCCGGTGGCCGTTGGCCGGCAGCCCTCGGCCGCCGCTGATGGCGGATCAGCACCGGACGACCACCCGATGCCGGACGCCGATCGTTCCGGTCCGGGCCCCGACAACCGGCATCCCACGACCGACAACACGCGGAAGGACGAGAAGTGACTCGGCTACGCCTGGGGAGCGACCAATGAGGATGAAAAGCATGCGCGTCGGCGCCGCGAGCCTTGCCGCCGTCGTGCTGGCGCTGGCACCCGCAACAACGCCGGCCGCCGCCGCACCGGCCGCCGTCACCTCGGCCGGCGCCGACCTGGTCTCCGTCGCGCTCGACGGTGACACGATGTCGCTGCGCTTCCGGGACGCCGCGCAGGCGGCCGGCGGCGCGGCGGGGCGCGACCCGGCCGAGGTGGTGCTCGGGCCGGGCGGCGGCCTCGCCGGCCGGGTCCCGGCCGGACCGGCCTTCGCCTTCCTCGGGAAGCCGGGCCATGCCGTGTGGGCACTCTCCGCCGGTGACACCGGGTTCCCGGCCCTGGACACCACCGGGGTACGCCCCGGCATCGCCGTCGACGACCGGGTGACCCTGACGCTGGGCTCGGTCGAGGGGCCGGGGACGTTCACCGCGTACACCCTGTCCGGTCTCGGCGCGGCGACCCCGCTGTTCGGCAGCGGTGCCGGCGTGCAGCGGTCGACGCAACTGCCGGCGGGCACGCGTACCGGTGGCGTGGTCTGGGCCTTCGACGCGGCCGGCGAGTACCGGCTCACCCTGACCGGCTCGGCCGCCCTGCGCTCCGGTGAGACGGTGCGCGCCGAGGCGACGTACCGGGTCCGCGTTCCGGCGATCGAGCCGGCGGAGCCGGCGTTGCCCGCTCCGCTGAAGCAGGCGCCGCAACCGCGCGCCGAGGCACTCGCCGCACCGGCTGCCGCTCCGAAGCCCGCTGCCGCTCCGAAGCCCGCCGCAGCGCCGAAGGTGGCGGCCCCGCCGGAGGCGGCGAAGGTCGCTGCCGGTGCTCGTCAGGTGATCAGTGACGGGCACGTCGACATGGGTCCCAATCTGTCCGGGGACAGCTGGACGATCCGGATCAAGGACGACCGGACCAGCCCTCCGGTCTGGCGGGAGACCGCCGACGTGGTCCTGCACGCCAAGGACAAGGCGAAGATCACGGTGCCCGCCGGAGCGGACTTTCTCGGCAGGCCGGGCGACACCGTGTGGGTGCTCCCGCAGACCCAGCAGGCGGGTCTCGTCTGGCCCGGCTGGAACACCCAGCACGCGTCCGTCGTGTCGGGCGTCAAGGGCAGCGTCACGTGGACGCTGAAGGGGGTCAACGGACCCGGCCGGTTCGCCCTCTTTCTGACCGGCTCGTTCGGTAAGGCCGACGTGCTGTTCGACTCCGCCAAGCCGTTCCCGCAGAAGCTGGACATCCCGCTCAACACCCACACGCACGGCAACTGGGCGTTCGGCAAGCCCGGTCTGTACCGCCTCGCGGTGCAGATGAGCGGCACCACCACCGCCGGCAAGGCGGTCACCGACACGAAGACGCTCACCATCGCCGTCGGCGACAGCACCGATCCGAATGCCGGGTTCGGCCCCGGTTCCGGTTCCGGTTCCGACGGCGACGGCGACGGCGACGGCGACGGCGGTTCGGATCAGGGTGGCGGTGGCCCGCTGCCGCGTACCGGCGCCGGTTGGGTGCTCACGGCCGCGGCGCTGGGCGTCGTCCTGGTGGCGGTCGGAGCCCTGCTGTTGCTGCTGGTCCGCCGCCGCGCCGCCCTCCGGACCGGGTGACGGCGGTGCCGAGGACTGGCAGCCGCCGGCTCGGCCCGCGGCGGCTGCTCCTGCTGCCGCTGCTGCTGGCCGCGGTGCTCGCCGGCGGCTGCCGGTCGGAGGTGGCGTTGAGTTCGCACGACGAGCGGGTCCAGGTCCTGACGACCACCGGGATCCTGCGGGATCTGGCCCGCAACGTGGGCGGCGACCGGGTGACCGTGACCTCGATGGTGCCGGACGGGGCCGATCCGCACAGCTACGAGCCGTCACTGCGGGACGTCCGTGACGTCGTCTACGCCGACGTGGCGTTCAGCAACTACCTGCTCCTCGAGGAGCAGGCCCTGATCAAGGCGTTGGACGCCAACCTTCGTGACGGCGTACCGAACATCTCGCTGGCCGAGGGGGCGGTGAAGTACGCGGCGGAGGTCATCCCGCTGGTCGAGGATGTGTCGCTGGACACCATTTGGCTGGGCATGCGGGTGCGCGGCACCGGTGCGGCGCAGGGTGCGGACCGGTCCTCGGAGGTGCTGCTCAGCGCGACCGGCGTGGGCGGCCCGGGTCGGATGTACGCGTACCTCATCGAGTCGTTCGGCAACCCGTCGTTCTACGTCGACTCCGGTGACGGCTTCGACCCTGCCAACGGGTACCGGGACGACACCGCGACGCTGCCCCCGGACGCGCACACCCACATGAGCTGGGCGTTCACCGAGCCGGGTGTCTACCGGCTGACCATGCAGGCGCGGCTGGCCGTCGACCCGCAGACGGCGCCCGTACCGATGGGTGAGCAGGTCTTCACCTTCGCCGTCGGGGTCGACCCGCACTCGGTGCCGGGGACGTCGGAGGTGCTGACCGGCGGGCACGCCGACGTCACCGTCGACCTCGACCAGCGGCGGCTATACCTGCTCGCCGACCCCGAGGGGGGCGGCGAGGCGACCCAACGGGTGTACGACCCGGCGCGCACCGTCATCGAGGTGCCGAACAAGGCGCTGTTGGAGGTGCCCGGCGACCGGCGTTTCCGGTTCCTCGGCCGGCCGGGTACCCAGGTCTACCAGTTGCCGCAGGCTGTCCTCGGCAAGCACGTGCACGGCGAGATCGACCCGCACCTGTGGCAGAACGTCCGCAACGCCATCGCCTACGTGCAACTGATCCGGGACACCCTGATCGGCGTGGACCCCGAGGGCGCCGCCGACTACCGGGCGAACGCCGCCGCCTACATCCGGCAGCTGGAAGAACTCGACTCGTACGTCCGGGACACCATCGCGCAGATCCCACCCTCGCGGCGCCACCTCGTCACCACACACGACGCGTTCGGCTACCTGGGCAAGGCGTACGGCGTGCAGATCTCCGGCTTCGTCACACCCAACCCGGCCACCGAGCCGAGCCTCGCCGACCGCCGCAAGCTCACCGAGACGATCCGCAACCTGCGGATCCCCGCCGTGTTCCTGGAGCCGAACCTGGCGGCCCGGTCCGCCACGCTGACCGAGGTGGCCCGCGAGGAGGACCTGCGGGTGTGCCCGATCTACGGCGACGCGTTCGACCGCGACGTCACCACCTACGCGGAGATGATGCGGTTCAACGCCGAATCGCTGCGCGACTGCCTGACCACGGAGAAGTGATGGAGGAACCAGTGACGGCAGGACGGGCGCGCCGCCGCACCCGCGTGACCACAGTCATCCTGCGAGGGGCGCTCGCGGCGCTGCTCATGGTGGCGACGGCACCGACCCGGGCGTGGGCAGCCGAGCCGACGCCGAACCTCAGCCAGTCGATCGCGGCCGACCAGCCCCTCGCCACCGGACGGACGACTCTCGCCACCGGGCACGTCGACATCGGCCCCCGCTACGTCGACGACCGGTGGACGCTGCTGATCCACGACGGTACGCAGGCGCAACCGGTGTGGCGTGACCCCGACGACACCCTGCTCCGGGTCTCCGACGCCGCGCTGCAGACCGTTCCAGACGATCCGGCGTACGCCTTCCTCGGCATCGAGGCCGGCAAGCGGGCGTACGTGGTGCCGCAGGTCCAGGACCAGGATGTCGTCTGGCTGGGCTGGAACACCCAGGATCCCCGGGTGATGCAGACCATCGACCGGGGCGTCACCCTGAGCCTGCTCGGTGTCCGCGGTCCGGGAACGCTCACGACCTACCTCCAGTCGGGCAACTTCGCGCCGCCGCAGCCGCTCTGGCGATCCGCCGAGACGACGGCCCAGCCCTTCTGGGTCGAGGTCAACACCCACACCCACGCCAACTGGGTCTTCTCCGCACCGGGTGTCTACCTGGTCGCGGTGCAGGTCTCGGCCGACCTGGTCAACGGGGAGAAGGTTTCGGCGACCCGTACGCTGCGTTTCGCGGTGGGGGACGCCACCAGCGCCGACGAGGCCTTCGCCGCCGTGGCCGACATCCCCGCACCGACCGGCCAGGAGCCGTCCGGTGAGGACCCGGCCGCAGCCGACGAGGGGGCCGGAGGTTCCCGGACGCCTCTGATCATGGCGCTGGCCGGGTCGGCCGTCGTGCTCGCTCTCGGCCTGGTCTTTCTCCTGCTGCGCGGACGTGGCGCCCGACGGCGGGCCGAGCAGGAACGCGCCAGCGCATCGTCGGGGGGCCAGCCGTGAGAGCACTGGAGATCGAGGCGTTGGACGTCGATCTGGGTGGCCGGCCGGTCCTGCGGGACGTGCGGCTGCACCTGGACCGCGGCGAGCTGGTCGGACTGCTGGGACCCAACGGCGCCGGCAAGACCACCCTGCTGCGCGCGATCCTGGCGCTGATCCGCAGCCGCCGCGGCCGGGTGCTGGTGGAGGGCGGGCCGACGCGTCCCGGCCGGTCCGGGATCGGCTACGTCCCCCAGCGCCACGAGTTCAGCTGGGACTTCCCGATCTCCGTCGAGCAGGCCGTGATGTCCGGCCGCACCGGCCGCCTGGGCCTGCTCCGACGCCCCGGCGTCACCGACTGGCGGGCGGTCGGCGATGCGCTGGACCGGGTACAGCTGACCGGACTGCGCCGGCGGCCGGTCGGCGAGCTTTCCGGTGGGCAACGCCAACGCGTCCTGGTCGCGCGGGCACTCGCGCTCGCGCCGAGCATCCTGCTGCTCGACGAGCCGTTCACCGGGCTGGACATGCCCACTCAGGAACTGCTGGGCGACCTGTTCACCAGCCTGGCCCGAGAGGACCGCGCGGTGCTGATGACCACCCACGACCTGGTCGCGGCGGTCGACTCCTGCACCCGGCTGGTCCTGCTCAACGGCCGGATCATCGCCGACGGCCGCCCGGCGGACCTGCAGGACGCTGACCTGTGGACGCAGACCTTCGGGGTGAGCGCGACGTCTGCGCTGCTGAAGCTGGTGAGGGCGGCCTGATGTCAATCACCGATTTCCTCACCGACCTGTTCAATCCCGACCTCGCGTTCCTGCCCAAGGCGCTGGCGATCGCGGTGATGTCCAGCGTCGTCTGCGGGGTCGTCGGCTGCTACGTCGTACTGCGGGGGATGGCCTTCATCGGCGACGCCGTGACGCACGCGGTCTTCCCCGGCATCGCGGTCGCCTTCGTCCTGCAGGGCAGCCTGGTCCTCGGCGGCGCCGTCGCCGGTGTAGCCACCGCCCTGCTGATCGCGATCTTCTCGCAGAACCGCCGGGTCAAGGAGGATTCGCTGATCGGCGTCTTCCTGGTGGCCGCGTTCGCTCTCGGCATCGTGATCATCTCGCAGGCGCCCGGCTACGCCGGGTCGCTGCAGCAGTTCCTGTTCGGCTCGATCACCGGCATCCCGGACCGGGACCTGTACGTCGTCGGCGGCGCCGGGCTGGTGATCCTCGGTCTGGTGCTGGTATTGCACAAGGAGTTCGTCGCGGTCTGCCTGGACCGCGAGATGTCCCGCTCGATGGGGTTGCCGGTCTTCTGGCTCGACATCGTGCTCTACGTCCTGGTCACCCTGGCCGTGGTGATCTCGTTGCAGACCATCGGCAACATCCTCGTCCTGGCCCTGCTGATCACCCCCGCCGCCGCGGCCCGCCTGCTCACCGACCGGCTCGGCGTGATGATGCTGCTCGCCCCGGTGATCGGCGGCACGTCGGCGCTCGTCGGGCTGTACCTGTCCTGGAGCTACGACACACCGGTCGGCGGCACCATCGTCCTGGTCGCCACCGCCGTCTTCCTCACCGCCTGGCTGATCGCGCCACGACACGGCGTGCTGACCCGGCGGTGGAAGCGTCCGATGGAAGAGCCTTCCCCGCGCTAACCAAAACGACTATCGTTTTCGATAACACGGTCCATAGGGGACCGCGTGGAAGGAGTTCCTTCGTGCGTAAGCCCATCCGCCTGCTGCTCACCTCCGGTGTGGTGACCGCGGCGCTGCTCGCGGCTGCCCCCGCGGCGGCGCAGGCATCCCTGGTGACGTTCAACTCCGGGCACCTCGACCTGGTCGACATCGCCTACGAGGACGGTGCGCTGGAGCTCGGCGTCCACGACGAGGACACCGACGTCGAGTACGCCGCCGACGAGGTCAAGGTCGTCGTCAAGCGGCAGGCCAAGGTCACCGTCCCGAACGATCCCGCCTTCGGCTTCCTCGGTACGCCCGGCGTGTCGAAGGTGTGGATCCTGCCCGAGATCCAGAACACCAGCCTGGTTTGGCCCGGCATCGCCGCCGAGGAGGTCGAGCCCGGCACCTTCACCGCCGACACCCTCACCCTCGACCTGCAGTCGGTCAACGGCCCCGGGCAGCTCGCCATCTACACCGAGAACGCCGTCGGGCAGCCCACCGTCCTCGCGGACAGCGGTGACGGCCTGCCCGACACCATCGCCCTGACCGCCGGCGACCACCTCCACGCGAACTGGGCCTTCGACCGTGCCGGCACCTACTGCGTCACCTTCCGCGCCACCGGCACCCTCGCCGCCACCAGCGAGCAGGTCACCAGCGAACCCGCCACCCTGCGCGTCGTGGTCAGGGCGTGAGCGGCGTGCGTACCCGCAGTCGCTTCCTCACCGGCCTCGCCCTGACCGCCGCGCTGCTCGCCGGCACCGCCACCCCCGCTGTCGCGGCGCCGATCGTGCTCTCCAGCGGCCACGTCGACGTCATCGACGTCGACTATGCCGGCGGTGCGCTGACCGTCAACCTGCTCGATGACACCGTCAGCCCGTCGGTCGAGCGCAACCCCGCCGACGTCGTCCTGCGCGTGCCCAACACCGCCAAGCTCACCGTGCCCGGCGGCAGCGCCTGGTCGTTCCTTGGCACCGGCGGCCAGGCCTGGGTCCTGCCGCAGGGCAACACCGCCGGACTGCTCTGGGCCGGCTGGAACACCACCGAAGTGCCCAGCGGCGTGCTCCAGAACAACCGGGTCACCGTCAAGCTGACCAACGTCACCGGGCCGGCCGGCTTCAGCGTCTACACCGTCTCCGGCGGCACCCCGACGGTGCTGTTCGACAGCGGCAACGGTCTGCCCGACAGCCTCAACGTCAACCGCAACACCCACGCCCACGCCAACTGGGGCTTCGACGCTGCCGGCACCTACACCGTCACCTTCGAGGTCACCGCCAAGCTCGCCTCCACCGGCGCCACCATCAGCTCCGGCGCCAAGACCTGGACCTTCGAGGTTCTCCTCTGACACCGCGTCCCGTAGCAGCAGCTGAACACAGACGTCCGCCGAGGTAGGGGGTACCTGCAAGCGGCGGACGTGGCCGGCGCGCGAGCCCACCGCCCACCCGGGCCGCGCGCCGGCCGGCTATCCGTACGGATTGGTCGGCGGCTGCACCTGTCGCCAGGACTCGACCTGGAGGTAGGGGATCTCCTCGTCGTTGACCGGGTCGCGGCCGCGGCGGTCGGTGTAGCGGCCGGTGACCTCGATCCAGGTGTCGGCGGCCAGGCCGGCGGGTGCGCTGCCGGTCATACCGACTTTGACCGGTCGGCCGTCGGCGGCGCAGCAGGACATGATCATTCGGGCGAGGATCGGCTCGGCGTCGGGGCCGGAAATGACGAAGCCGGTGAGCTGGACGCGGCGGTCGTCGAGCGACCGTCCCTGGTCGAACAGGGCGCGGGCGGCGTAGTCGAGGACCGAGGTCCGCACCGGGTCGCCGGCGGGCAGTGGGGGATATTCGTAGTCCCGGTCGGCGGTGAGCGCGGTGCCGGCCTGGCCGGCGGCGTAGGAGCCGAGCGCGGGCGGGGCGACCAGGAGAAGCCCGAGGACGGGCAGGAGGAGCAGCCAGGCGACGCGCGGCCCGTGGTGGTCGTGTCCGTGGTCGTCGTGCCCGTGCGCGGTGGCCGTGCGCGGGCTCTCTCCGCTGTCGGGGGAGACGACCGGGGTGGCTGCCTCCCGCTCGTTTGCGGCGTCGGGTGCGGCGGCGGGTCGCAGTTCGTACCAGAGGGTCATCGCGCCGGTGATGATCAGCAGCAGGCTGGCGGCGATGAGGAACGGACGGAGCCCTTCCTTGACGTAGCGCAGGTGCAGGTCGGTGAGGCTGGCCCGCAGGACCGCACCGCCGAGAAGGAGCATGACGCAGGCCTGGGCTTGGCGGTTCACAGCAGCACCGCCCCGGTGGCCACGGCGACGGTGACCGCTACGGCGAACGTGGCGGGTGCGAAGCGGGCGGCGAACCGGCGGCCGAAGACTCCGGCCTGCATGGAGATGAGCTTGAGGTCGACCATGGGTCCCACCACGAGGAAGACGAGCCGGGAGGTGAGGGAGAACTGCGACAGCGAGGCGGCGACGAACGCGTCCGCCTCCGAGCAGATGGACAGCAGGACGGCGAGCGCGGCCAGCGCCAGCACGGAGAGCACCGGCTGGTCGGCGAGGGTCTGCAGCCACCGTTCGGGCACCAGGACGTTGATGCTGGCGGCGGCCATCGCGCCGATGACGAGGAAGCCGCCGGCGTGCACGACATCGTGCCGGACCGCGGCCCAGAACGCCTCGCCCCGCCGAAGGCCGTCGAGTTCGGGCCGGTGCGGTAGCCGGATCCAGTCCGCGCGGCCCAGCCGTAGCCACAGCCAACCCATCACCACGGCGACCACCAGACTCGCGATGGCGCGGGCAGGGACCATCTCGGGGTTGTTGGGGAAGGCGACCGCGGTGGCGACCAGAACGATCGGGTTGATCGCGGGTGCGGCGAGCAGGAACGCCAGCGCCGCGGCGGGGGTGACGCCACGGCGGATCAGGGACCCGGCGATCGGCACCGCGCCGCACTCACAGCCGGGCAGGACGACACCGGCCGCGCTGGCCACCGGCACCGCGAGCGCGGGATGCTTCGGCAGGGCCCGCGCCCAGAACGAGCGGGGAACGAAGACCGCGATCACGGCCGACAGCAGCACACCGAACACCAGGAACGGAACCGCCTGCACCATCACCGAGACGAACACCGTGGTCCAGGTCGCCAACGACGGCGCGGACAGCAGGCCGGCGAGCGGCTCCCGCAGGATGATCAGCAGGATCAGCAGCGCGGCGAGCACCTCGACGGAGCTGACGCGCTCGGCGATCAGTGCCCGGGCGGCGGCACCGCGCGAGAGCGGCACGTCGTGCGGCGGCGGAGATTCGCCCGGTGAATTTTCTTGTGCTGGCGCGATGCGTTCGGGTGCGCTCACACCGCCTCCACCTTCTGTCTGTCCAGCGCCGATGAGTGCCAGCAGGCGATGGCGGTGCGCTTCTCCCCGTGCCGCTGGTGCGGATGAGTGTATAGAAGAGTGCCGCTCGTAGGGGATTCTCTGCGCTCCGGCTGAAGCACGATCGGTGCCATTGACGCCACGCACGGTACATGGTGTGCTCGTGGCGCAAACGCTAACGAAAACTGTGGTCGTTATCGTGTGTGAGGAGGAGCATGTCTCTGACCGTGCCACCGAACCTGTTGCAGGCCGCCGAATCGGGTCCCGTCGACGACGAGGCGTTCGTGGCCTGCGTCCGCGAATCACTGCCGTACGCCTGGCAGACCGTCAGCCGGGTGGCGGCGGATCTCCAGTCGTCCGACGCCGAGTTCGCCGACAACGTCGTCCCGCCGCCGGGTGAGGCCGAACGCGGCCAGCTCCTGCGGGCCCTGGCCAGCGACGCCATCCGGTCCAGCCTGGAGCGCCACTTCGGCGTCAAACTGGCCTTCCAGAACTGCCACCGGGTCGCCGCGTTCCGCCTGTCCGCCGTCGACTCCGACACCTACCGCCGCTTCGTCTCCGCCCGTGGCCAGCTGCTCAACCAGTCTCCCGAGCTGCGTGACTGCTGATCCGGTCACCGCCCGGCGAGCAGGCCGCGACGTCGACGTCCACCTGTTCCTGCTCGCCGGGCACCGCCCGGACGCCAGCCACGCCACGGCTCTCGCCGACGCCCATCAGTACGGCCGCGCCGCGGAGGCCGCTGGGTACGCCGGGGTCTGGATCGCCGAGCACCACTTCATCTCCTACGGCGTGTGTCCCTCGGCGATCACCTTCGCCGCGCATCTGCTCGGCTCCACCCGGCGCATCGTCGTCGGCACCGCGGCCTGCATCCTGTCCAACCGTCACCCGGTCGCGCTCGGTGAGGAGGCGGTGCTGCTCGACGAGTTGTCCGGCGGCCGGTTCCGTCTCGGCGTCGGCCGGGGCGGCCCCTGGGTGGACCTGGAGGTGTTCGGCACCGGCCTGGACCGCTTCCGCGCCGGTTTCCCGGACGCTCTCGAGCTGCTGGACCGGTGGCTGTCCGGCGCACCGATCGTGGCCGGCAACGAGCGGTTTCCGTTCCGGGCGGTGCCGGTGGTGCCGCGACCCGCGCGGCGGATACCGGTGTGGGTCGCGGCGACCTCGCCGCCGACGGTGGAGCTCGCCGCGAGGCACGGCATGCCGCTGCTGCTCGGGCTGCACGCCGACCTGGCCGAGAAGGCGGACCTGCTGGACCGCTACGCCCGGGTCGCTGCCGCGCACGGTCACGACGCCGACCGCGCCGGCCATGCCAGCGCACACCTGGCGTACGTCGAGGACGACGACGACCGCGCCGTCGACGCCGTCCGCGCCGGGCTTCCGGGGCTGCTGGCCGGCACCCGCGGCTACGTCCGCCTCGACGGCACAACCGCGGGTCAACGAGACCTGGCCGCCTACGTGGAACGCCTCATCACCATCCACCCCGTCGGCTCACCCCACCGCTGCACGCAGGTTCTGGAGCAGGCGGCAGCGTTGCCCGGCGTGCGGCACCTGCTGCTGATGGTGGAGGGCGTCGGCGGCCGCGAGCGCACACTCGGCACGATCCACCGCATCGCAGCGGACGTGCTCGGCCTCGCTGTCGAGGCACGCCGGGGCGAACCCGACCACGCGACGGCGGTGAGCGCCGCTCCTCGCCGGAGACGTCGGCACACCGACCGGTGACACGACGGTGGTCGCCGTCCGGAGGGCCGCACCACCGGCTACAGTGTCGCACATGGAAACGATTGCCGTTAGCGTTGCTGGGGTGGTGCGGTGAAGGTCGCGTTCGTCGGTAAGGGCGGCAGCGGGAAGACCACGCTGGCCGCGCTGTTCGCCCGCCACCTCGCCGAGCTGGGGCGGCCAGTGCTGGCCATCGACGCCGACATCAACCAGCACCTCGCAGCGGCCCTCGGCGGGCCGGAGGGTGCCGCTGCGGCGATCACCCCGCTCGGCGAGCACCTACCCGAGATCAAGAACTACCTCCGGGGCGACAATCCCCGCATCGGGTCCGCCACCGAGATGGTCAAGACCACCCCGCCCGGAACCGGTTCGCGCCTGCTGCGGGTGGCGCAGGAGAACCCGATCTACGCGTCGTGCGTCCGGGCAGTCGGTGGTGTGCGACTGGCGGTGACCGGCGAGTTCACCGCCGAGGACCTCGGGGTCGCCTGCTACCACTCCAAGGTCGGCGCGGTCGAGCTGCTGCTCAACCACCTGGTCGACGGGCGCGGAGAGTACGTGGTGGTGGACATGACCGCCGGCGCCGACTCGTTCGCCTCGGGGCTGTTCACCCGCTTCGACCGCACCTTCCTGATCTGCGAGCCGACCGTGCGCAGCGTCGGCGTCTACCGCCAGTACGCCGGCTACGCCCGGGACTACGGGGTCGCGCTGTCCGTGGTCGGCAACAAGGTCGAGGATGCCACCGACGTCGAGTTCCTCCGGGAGCACGTCGGGGAGGACCTGCTCACCTGGGTGAGCCGTTCGGCGTACGTGCGACGGGCCGAACGCGGCACGGTGAGGCCGCTCACCGAACTGGAGGCAGCCAACCAGGCGGTGCTGCAACAGCTGACGGATGCCGTCGACCGCACCGTCCAGGACTGGGAGTCCTTCACGCGATGGGCCCACGAGTTCCACCGGCGCAACGCAGCAGCATGGGCCAACGAGCGGGTGGGAGCCGACCTCGCCACCCAGATCGATCCCGATTTCCGGATGGGTCGGCAAACCCTCGACATGCCGGCGGCCGTGACGGCATGACCGGCGGGTGGCGTGGCCGCCGAGCGGTCCTTCGACAAGCCCTGGGCCGCCGGACGATCGGGAGGTGACAGCGTCAGGGCGTCGTTGCCTCGGGCGCGTCCGAGTCGGCGGGCCTCCGGCGCCGGCGGTGACCCACGAGAGCGGCGGCCGTCGTGGCGGTGACGACGAAGAGGGCCAGTGCGCCGAGGGCCTGTGGCAGGGTGGCGGCGCCGCCGGTGCCCGGCGGCGGGGCGGGAGCGGCCCGCGTGACCGTCGGGGCGGGCGCGAGGATCGCGCCGGTCGCGATCAGGCTGGGCGCCGGGTGTTCGTCTCCGGGTTGCGGGTCGGTCCATTCGTACGCTTCACCGCTGGCGCAGCGCTGCACGGTGGGGAAGCGCAGTGGCTGTCCGATCGTGCCGGTCAGCCGGGTGGTGAGGGAGAAGGCGGCTTCGGCGCCGGCCTTGAGCCCGGGTCCGGTCCAGGCGACCCGGCTCGGCTCGGTCGTCGCCTTCCACCCGGCGGGTTGTCCGGTACGGGTGGCCGGGGTGGCGCCGGCCGGGAGGGAGACGATCAGTTCGGTGGTGGGTGATTCGCCGCAGCCGTGGTCGAAGGTGAAGGTGAGGGTGGTGCTGCCGTCGCCGTTGGGTTGTGCCTTGGCGAGCAGGACGTGCGCGGCGGCCGGGGAAGCGGTGAGCAGGAGGACCGCCGCCGTGGCGGCCAGGAGCGCGACCAGGCGTCTCACGGGATCTCCACGGGTATGCGGGCGACCGGATTCTCGTACTTGGAGGTGCGAACGCTGACCTCGATGATCCATTGACCGGGCAGGGGGAACTCGGCGACGGCCTCGTAGCGGCCGGGTGCGGTGCGGGAGACGGGGCGTTCGAGCGGGCCGACCTGCTGGGCGGGCAGGCTGAAGCGCAGTTCGGGCGCGGTGACCGGTTCGACCGGTCGGCGTTCGCCGTCGAGGATGGTGAGTTGCAGCGCGTTGACGCCGGTGGTGCCGGGGGTCAGCACGATGGCGGTGCGGTGGTCGCCGAGTTGTGCGGTGAGTTCGACGGACGCCGGGCGGTCCACGGGTGGTGGAGCGGAGCCACTGTCGTCGCGGACGGGACTCTGGGTGACCAGCACGCCGGTGACGGCGATGGCGACGGCGAGCAACCCGGCTTCGGCACGTACGGTGCGGCGCAGCAGCGGCCACGCCGGGCCCGCGCTGTCCGCGGAGGTGATCCGGGGAACGAGCCGGTAGCGGTTCCAGGCGGCGATCCCCACGATGACCGCGACGATCGCGACCTTGACGAGCAGCGCGACGCCGTACGCGGTGCCGAACAGCGCGGACCAGGTCCGGACGATGCGCCAGCCGAGCAGGACGCCGGTGACGGCGAGGGCGGCGACCAGCAACGCGGCGGCGCGGGAGAACGCGGCCACGGCGGTCGCGGCTGTGCTCGGTGTCGCCTGGGAGGAGGGGAGCAGCAGCAGGGTCAGCCCGATGAGGCCGCCGAGCCACAGCGCGGCGTTGGCCACGTGCAGCAGGTCGGCGGTGAGGACGAGGGGGGCAGGGCCGAACGTGCGGGTGTGCCCGGTCAGGGCCAGCGATCCCACGGCGAGCGCGGCGCCGGCCAGGCCGGCCGTTGCCGCGTACCGCCGGGTCTGTGACCGGGTGGCGAGCAGCGCCGCGGTCAGGCCCACGACGGTGAGCAGAGCGGCGAGCGCGGTGTCCGTGGCCAGCGCGGTCCGCCAGGTCGCTGCTCGGGCAAGTGCGGCCAGGTCGCTGCCGTCCTGCCAGGCGACGACGACGGGCAGCGCGACCAGCATGGTGACCACCGTCGCCGGCACCGACCAGCGCAGTAGGACGTAGATCCGGCGCCGCACCACGGCCGCGCCGGCAGCGGTGGGCAGCAGCAGGAACGCGAAGGCGGCCAGGCCCGCGCCGCCGAGCACGCCGGCGTAGCCGAGCGCTTCGGTGAGCTGCCGGGTCAGCCGCACGCCGCGGCTGGGCTCCGGGACCGTCGTGGCGTCGATCGCACCGGCGGTGGGGGCGCCGATGGCGAACGTGAACCCGCCGGCGACCGGGTGGCTGTCGGCGGAGATCACCCGCCAGGTGACCACGTAGCTGCCGTCGCCCAACCCGGGAGGCACGGAGAGGACGACCCGGGTGTCCACGGTACGCACCGCCGCCGGCTGCTCGGCGCCGGCGGCGTCGAGCAGCCGGACGGCTCCGGTGCGGACCTGGACCGGTTCGTTGAAGGTCAGGGTGACCTCAGCCGGCGGACTCGGCAGGACGGCACCGTCGGCGGGATCGGTGCCCAGCAGCGTGGCGTGCGCCTGAGCCGGTGCCGCCGGCCCGAGCGCCAGCAGGAGTCCGCACAGCAGGGCACCGGCGAGGCCCGCCAGTCGGGCTGGCGGGCGTCGGGCCGGGACCGGCATGTCAGGCGTCGGTGCCGCGGGACCGGGCAATGGACGGGCGCAGGACGGCGAACCCGCCGAGCAGCAGGCCGAGGAGGCCGGCCGCGAGCGCGATCCAGCTCACCGTGCTGGTCCCGCCGCTCTGCTCGTCGGCGGCGTCGCTCTGGGTGCCGGCCAGCGCCACGTCGGCCGCGGGGCTGGGGTCGGCGTGCCCCTCCTTGGCGGCCTCGGTGACGGTGAAGCCGGGAGCCGGGTGCTCGAGGTCGTCCGGGTTCTGCCCGTCGGCGGGCACCTGCACCCAGGCCGTCTCGCCCTTCTCGCAGGTCTGCACGGACGGGAAGACTAGCTTCTTGCCCGGCGTGTCCGGCAGCTTCAGCGACAACTGGAAGACATCCCGCAGGTCGTCGGGCAGCGGAGCCTTCGCGGTGTAGACGACCTCGGAGACCCGCTGGGTGATCTCGTTGCCGTGGCTGTCCTTGACCGGCGGGTTCAGGTCGTCCATCACCTTCGCCACGGTCCAGTTGACGTTGACGGTCGGCGTCACCGAGACGATCTCGTCCGGGATCTTGATGGCCACCTTGGTCGTGCCGGCGCCGTCGCAGCCGTGCGGCACCGAGACGGTGAGGACCGAGTACGAACCGGCCGACGTCACGGTCGGCGAGACGGTGACATGAGCGGCGGCCGGCGCGGCGGTCAGCAGCACGACACCGGCGGCGGCAAGGCTGGCAGCGGCGGTCTGCGCCGTACGCCGCAAAGCGGTCTTCATGACGTGGATCCCTTCGACGAGACGGCTCCTCGGCGGAGCCGCAGCGGGCTGATGAGACGGTTTGGCTCAGGCAAGTAGTCGGCACCGGGCCGGGAAAAGTTCCCAGCCGACCGTGGCGGTGCCGAACCCGTCGGCGAGCAGCCGGACGACGGGTGACGCCGGGTTGTGACCGGCCCGGAATCCGGCCGGCCGACGATCGCGGCACCAGCGCGCCGCCGGCCCGCGTCCCCGGAGGAGCGCCGGCCACCGCCGACGCGCGGACGCGGCGGCGGTCAGGGCGCTGCGAGCGTCGGCTCGGCTCGGCGCCGGCCGACCCTGCCCCGCAGCGGCCGGCCGGTGCCCGACCGGCAGGCGGGCACCGCCGGACGGCGCCGCCGGCGGTCAGGACACCCGGCTGGACCGTCGGCGCCTCACGACGACGGCTCCGGCGGCGACCATCACGACCAGGAGGATCCCGCCGCCGACCAGGACCATTGCCCCGGGCCCGTCGCCGGAGTCGCGGGCCGCGGACGCGGGGCTGGCCGACGTCGTGGACGGCTCGGCGGCCGGGGCCGAGGTGGCCGGCGCGGACACCTCGGGGCCGGCGGTGGCGGTGGGGTCGGCGACGGTGAACCGGTACGAGCCCTGTACCGGGTGCCCGTCGGCGGAGACGACCCGGTAGGCGACCGTGTAGGCGCCGTTGGTGAGAGCCTGGTCGATGGTGATGGTGCCCTTGGTGCCGGTGACGGCCGGTTCGCTGGTCGGCACCTTCTGCTGGGCCGCGTCGGCCAGGGTGATGGTGGTGAACGACGGGTTCAGCTTCTGCATGAACTCGAGCGTGATCTGCTCCGGGGGCGCGGTGAGCCGCGCGTCCTTGGCCGGCGTGGCGGTCTTCAGGGTGTTGTGCGCGGCGGCCGGTGAGGCTGGTACGAGCAGCAGTGTCACCACGGTCAGGGCGGCGGCGAGGCCGGCGACGGTCGGGCGGCGGACCTTGGTACGCATGTCTCTCCTGATGGGTGTGGTCAGCCGAGCAGGTGCTGGCCGATCCAGCCGCCGCCGGGGCAGCCGGGTGGGATGGCGAAGACGGCGGAGCCGATCGGGGTGGTCCATTCGTTGAGCAGGTCGCGGTCTGCCAGCCGCCGCTGGATCGGCAGGAACTGTTCCGCGATGTCGGCCTGGTAGGAGGCGAAGATCAGTCCGCTGTCGGCGGTGCAGTCGGCGGCCGGCACGCCGTCGTAGTTGTACGGCCGGCGCAGGACCTTCAGCCGGTCCTCGGTGACGTGGGCCCGGGTGAGGTGGGAGAAGTCCGGGATCACGGTGAGCCCGTCGGGGCCGAGTGCGGCGAAGTCGGGTTCGTCGTGTTCCGCGGTGCCGGTGAGTGGGGCGCCGGTGTCGAGGCGGCGGCCGACGGCCAGTTCCCGGTCGGTGCGTCCGAGCAGGTCCCAGGTCTCCAGGTTCATCGAGATACGGCGGACGACCAGTGTGGTGCCGTCGCGCAGCCAGTCCGGGCCGTCGGTCACCCACACTGCGGCCTCCAGGGGGCCGCCGGGTTTCGGGTTGGCGGTGCCGTCGAGCTGGCCGAACAGGTTGCGCTGGGTGCGGCCGGGCTCGGCGCCGGCGGCCCGCCGGAAGCCCCGTTGCACCCACCGGACGGTGGCGAACGGCCGGCTGTCCTTGATTAGTACCCGCTGTGCGTGGGCGACGGTGAGCGGGTCGTCGGCGCAGATCTGCAGCAGCAGGTCCCCGCCGGACCAGCGTGGCTGCAGCCGGTCGATGCGGAACGGCGGTAGGTCGGCCACCGAGGGCGGCCGGCGGTCCTCGAGCCCGGCGGCGCGGTAGAGGCCGGGGCCGAAGCCGAACGTGACGGTGAGCCGGGCCGGCAGCAGACCGAGTTCGGGTTCGGTGTCGGCGAGGGCGGGACGGCCCTCGGTGAGGCGGGCGGCGTCGTCGGAGAGCAGCCGCAGCATCCGCCCGAGCGCGTCGCGGTCGGTGCCGGGCTTGAGAGTGAACGCGACGAAGGCCGCGTGGGCCTGCGGTTCGGTGGCGACACCGGCTTGCCGGGGACCGTGGAACGGCTCGACCGCGATGCCGACCGCCGCCACCGGGACCGGATCGCCGGAACGTACCGGCGGAGGGTCGGAACGGGCGGCGGTGACGGCGGCGGCGCCGGCGAGCGTGCCCCCGGCGGCCAGGGCCCCGCCGGTGAGCAGGCCGCGCCGGCTCACCCGGTGGGGCGTCGGCGTGCCGGTCACGGCGCCGGGCTGGGGCTCGCGGACGAGTCCGGCATGCCGTGGCCGGGGGCGTAACTCTCCTGCGCGCCGGTGAACGGCTTCGCCACGGCCGTGAAGGTCTGGGTCCGGCCGTCGGCGAAGGTCAGCGTGAAGGTCAGCTCGTCACCGGCCTTCACTGGCTGCTTGAGGTTCATCATCATCAGGTGGTCGCCGCCGGGCTGCAGGACGTGCTCGCTCTTCGCCTTGATCACGATGCCGCTCTGCTTGGCCTGCATGACCATCTTCCCGTCCTTCATGGTCATCTCGTGCAGCTCCATCGGCGACACCTCCGTCGACGCCGAGGTGATCGTCACGTCGGTGTCCCCGTCGTTGACGAGGGTGCCGAACGCGGCGGTCATGCCCTTGTCGGCGGCCTTCACCCACGGGTCGCGAATGCCGAGTACGCCCGCCGCCGTGCTGGCCGACGCCGAGGCCGTCGGCGACGCGGTGGGCGTGGCGGTCGACGAGTCGTCCGACGACCCGCAGCCGGCGATCGATACGGCCAGGATGGCGGCGCTGAGCAGAGCCGCCCGGCGCAGGACACGGCCGGTGGTGGTACAGGGCATGACGACATCTCCTCGAAATCGGTCTCGTGCGGTTGGTCGGCTAAGCGGGGCCGGCAGTTCCCGCTGATGCGGTAACTCTCGTCACGCCTGCCGGAGTCAGGCAGCGGTGCTTCCTTGCTGGTGCACCGATCCCGGATGGGGCGGCGGTCGGCCGGACCGCTCGCGGTCACCCTGGCTGGCGGAGAGCGCCCACGCGGTGACCTTCTTGCAAATATGTGGCAACTACGTAATGCTGGCGGCAGTGGGTGGGTGCCCCGGCGCGCGATGATCCGAACCATTGCCGGGGTGCCTGCCTGCTGCTGTCGACGACGAGTTGCGAGGAGTGCTGGTGGGCGTCTACTCCCTGCCTGACATGCCGTACGACTACGGAGCCCTGGAGCCGGCGATGTCCGGCGAGATCCTGGAGCTGCACCACAGCAAGCATCACGCCGCGTACGTGAAGGGCAGCAACGACGCCCTGGAGCAGCTCGCCGAGGCCCGCGACAAGGGTGACTTCGCGGCGCTGGTCGGGCTGGAGAAGACGTTCGCGTTCAACCTGTCGGGCCACGTGCTGCACTCGATCTTCTGGAACAACCTGTCCCCGCACGGCGGTGACCGCCCCGACGGGGAGCTTGCCGCGGCGATCGACGAGCACTTCGGTTCGTTCGAGGGTTTCGCCGGTCAGCTGTCGGCGGCGACCAAGGGCGTGCAGGGTTCCGGCTGGGGCGTTCTCGCGTGGGAGCCGCTGGGGCAGCGGCTGATCGTGGAGCAGGTCTACGACCACCACGGCAACGTCGGTCAGGGGTCCACCCCGCTGCTGGTGTTCGACGCCTGGGAGCACGCCTACTACCTGCAGTACCGCAACGTTCGACCGGACTACGTCGACCGGCTGTGGAACCTGGTGAACTGGGCTGACGTCACCGCCCGCCTCGAGGCCGCCCGCGCCGCCACGCCGAAGCTCTGACTGACGTGACGGGATCGGTCCCGGTCGCTGTGGAGCTCGTCCAGCGCGCTGCCGGGGTCATCGTGGCGAAGCACCGCGGTGACCTCGCCGGCGCGGAGGAACTCCTGGCGGCGTTCGACTCGGAGCGGGCCCTGAACCAACCAATCAACCAACCACCCGCCCGTCGAGCATCCGGTATGCAGCAACGGCCTTCGGGTCCGGCGTACACCGGGCACGCACCACATCGATCGCAGGAGTCCGTCATGAGAAAGCCCCTGTCCGTCCGCGTGACGGCGGTGGCCGTCGCCGCGGTGCTCGCCGTCACCGGCTGTTCGTCCCCGGCGCCGTCCCCCGGAGCCGCGAGCGGTGCCGGCACCATCGTCGTGGCGACCGCCGGCGAGCGCGGCGTTACCGGACCGGCACGCATCTTCGGTATACCGGCCCGCTTTTCGCCCGCTTGAACACACCCGTGCCGCGGGCGGTCGAGGATTTCCTGCAGCAGCCGGGACCCACCATCTACGTCGCGGTCACCTCCAGCCCTCCAGAGCTCGTGCGCCAGGTCGTCGCTGCGCTGCGGCCCCTCGGCGCGAGGATCCTGGTCGCGGCCACCGTCCATAACCTGGCCGACCTTGCTGACGACCAGGTTTGCGTCGCCAGCATCCTGCCCAGCCACAAGATCATGCCGCAGGTCGCGCTCGCCGTCACCGCTGCCGGGCAGGGCAGCATCCAGACCGCGCTGGCGTGCGGGACGCCGCTTATCGGCATCCCTCTGCAACCCGAGCAGGACGCCAACATCGCTCTCGCCGAGCAGACCGGCGCCGCACGACGAGTCCGGCTCGCTGATGCGAGTGGTTCCGCCCTCACCACCACTGCCCGCGCCATGCTGACCGATGCCGTAGCCCGCGCTGCTGCGCAACGGGTTCAACAGGCCTTCGCTCAGGTCGACGGTGCGGCGGCAGCGGCAGCAGCGATCTGCGAACTCCTCACGACGGCTCAGGATGTGCGACCGTGATCGATGGGCGACCATCAGTCGAGGCGGACCACGTCCCCGGACGGCTCGGACATGACAGCGCGTTTTGCCGTCTCTGATCGCCTATTGGCGCGGTACGACGGACAGCCTGAGTCCGCTCTCTGTCTCCTCGATCCGTACCCGCTCGCCACGGCCGTGATCGGGCAGCATCGCGTCGTACAGTTCGGCGTTGCTGATCTCCACGGTGCCACCGGCGCGGCTGATGAGGACGTTGAGGACGGCGCGTAGGTTGACGTCGCTGAGGTACCGCATGTCATCGTCTCCGAGCTGTTTACTTGTTGGGGTGAGTGGTGTTCGGCGACCCACGGCCGCCGATCCGTCAGCGTTTCAGGACCGGTCGGCCAGGAAGGGAACCCGGCGGCGGTGTCGATGTGTGGTGGCCGTGAAGCGTGATCACGAGCGTCCTGCGGTCCGGTCATCACGAGCCGTCGCCCGCCCATGAACGATCCGCGTGCCAGGAGGGGACACGTCGGTTCGGGCGGTGTCACCGCCTGGCGTGCCGGGGCAAGGAGTTGCCGGCAGCATCGCGGCGACAAACGGTTCGCGCATCGGCAACCCGAAACTGTGGCGAGAATCGAAGGAGTACGTCCCGCCAGGGGCGGACCGACAGCCGCCGTGATCCCGGGCGACAATCACCATCGTACGCCCTCGCGCTTTCGGCGGCGATGCGCCGGACGCCTGGACCCTGACCGGGTGGTGCGGCACGGCGGGGTTCTTGGCGATTCGGGCCGGGTGCGGTTCGCCGCGGCAGCCGTCAGACCTGGTTCTTGCGCGCGGTCACCAGTGCGAAGGCGAGGAACTCGCCGCCGTCTGCGTTGAGCATGTCGATGACGGGCTGGTTCGACGCCTGGCCGTCCGGCTGGTACTCGGCGCAGGCTCGGGCCCACAGCAGCCAGTCACGCCAGCCGTCCTGCTGGAGTCGGGCAGACGTGACCGTCACCAGTTCGGTGATCTCCCATTGGAAGCGCCACCACTCGGCTGTGTGCCAAGCGATCGCCTCCCAGCCGACTACTTCTTTGATGTGGGGAGGGATCACCCCAAGCTCGCGGACTTCGCGGGTCATCGCGGGTGTCGCGATGCCCAACTGTCCACCTGGACGCAGGAAGCGCACCAGGTAGGGCAGGTAGCTGTCCGCCGTGCCGAAGTACTCGAACGCATCGATGCTCACGATGGCGTCGAAGCCTTCTTCTTCGAACGGCAGGACATGTGCCTCCGCCTGCACGGCATCCACCCGGTCGCTGACGCCGGCCTCGGCGAAGACGGCCGCGGGCACTTCGGGCTTGACCCACCAGTCGGCCGCGACGACCTGCACGCCGTACTCGCGGGCCAGGAAGACGGACGTCGCACCCCTGCCGGAACCGAGGTCGAGCACCCGCAGTCCCGGGCGCAGGTCAAGGTCGCGGGCGAGGTCCTCCAGCAGCCACAACGGGTTGGGCCCCATATCCAGCTTGAGCAGCCAGCTCGGATCGTATCGGGACGAGAGCGGATAACGGTCCGGGCGCACAAGGTCCTCAAGAGCAGTCACGAGCAACGACGGAAGTCGACCGACGGGCACTCGTCAACTTCATTTGCAACGTCTGAGCTGCGCGGGCCAGCCGAGGCCAGCGAACGCTCGTAGGATCGCCGATCATGGGCAGCGCTGCGGTGATTCTGTGGGTGCATGCCGGTGGATGACATTCGCGCGACAGCCCGGACTGGCCGCGAGCTCGCGCCGAAGGGAACCCGTGGCATCACCTCGTGGGCCACGTCCCCGCGCCCGGCGACGCAGCCACGCTCGACTGCACGGTGACGTCGCACGTCGGGGCCGGCACACCGGTACTGCTCATGCACGGCATGAATGATCTCGCCGTGCCGCCGACACAGACGCTCAGCCTGGCCACGGCGCTGCTCGCCGCTGGTCATCCGGTGCAGGTGATGGTGACGGACGGAGCGCACGGCGAGCGTGGCGGCGTGGAGTGCGCGGGGCGGCGTGGCGCGATGAGTCGCGTGGCGTTGACAGGTCGATGCTTGTTGAGAGCCCGCAGACACGACAGGAAGGCATCGACATGCCGACACTGATGGTCGACTTCATCACCTCCCTGGACGGGTACGGCGCGGCCGAGGGCTGGCCGGGCTTGTGGGGCCTGGGCGGCCCGGAATACTTCGGCTGGCTCGGCGAGGACGCCAAGAGTGAGTACACCCTGCTGATGGGGGCGAACACGTACCGCTTGTTCGCCGGCTTCGCGGAGTCCGGCGAGGAGGGGATCGAGGAGCTCACGCCCATCCCGAAGATCGTGTTCTCCCGTACCCTGGCTGCCCCACTGAGCTGGGCCAACACCACGCTGGTCGAGCAGGACGCCGTGGCGGTGGTCCGGTCGATGAAGCAGGGCGGGCAGTCTGAGCTGCGGACCATCGGCAGCCCCCGCCTGTGCCGGTCGCTGCTGAAAGCAGGGCTGGTCGACCGGTACCGGGTGGTGGTGTTCCCGGTCGTCAACGGCGTGACCGGCAGGGACCGGATCTACGACGGATGGCCGGATGTGGCGCTGCAGATGGTCGACTCGCGCACCTTCGACGGCCGGCTCCAGCTCCTGGAGTTCGTTCCGACCGTCCTGACCGGTCCCCCCGAGTCGTCGACGGACTGACGACCGCACTGTCATCGAACACGCCACACGGGAGAACACCATGTCCATCAGACTCGACAACGTCGGCATCGCCGTCCGCGATCTGGAGACCGCTGTCGCCTTCTTCACCGATCTCGGCCTGACCGTGCTCGGACGCGCCCGGATCAGCGGCGAGTGGGCTGACACCGCCGTGGGCCTGGACGGCAACACCGCCGACATCGCCGTCCTCCAGACGCCTGACGGCAACGGCCGCATCGAGCTGTTTCAGTACGTGAACCCGGACGCGATCGAGGCCGAGCCCGTCCAACCGAACACCATCGGCATGCACCGCGTCTGCTTCGCCGTGGACAACATCGACGCCGCCCTCGAGGTCGCCGCCCGGCACGGCTGTCAACCGCTCCGCGGCGTCGCCACGTACGAGGATGTCTACCAGCTCACCTATCTCCGCGGTCCCAGCGACATTCTCGTGATGTTCGCCGAAGAGCTGCAGAAGGCGGACTGACCGCGAACCCCTGAGCGGCGCAGTGCCAAGGCAGCGTCGACGGGGCGAGCCCACATCTTCGGTTCGTCGACTCTGCTTTCTTGGCCCGAGCCGCGCCAGCGGCGGCCGCTACGCGACGTTCCAGGAGGAGATGACCGGCTGCTCGTGCTCGATACATAAGGGCACTGAGGGTGCCCGGAGCCGGGTGGCGGAACAGCCGGCCGGCTGACGGGTCGAGACCGAGCCAGCACGCGGTCAGTACGCGTTGGAGGTGACCGTGAGCGACGAGGGCGACGTCACCATCGTGCAGCAGCGGTCGCACCCGGGCGAGTACCGCATCCGTGCGCGTGGCCACCTGCTGGAGTTGCTCGCCAGGATGATCGGCGTTGCCGGGAACGACGCCGTCTCGCCACAGGTTCCAGCCCGGCCGCACATGGCGGATCTGCGCCTCGGTCATGCCCTCGTAACCGCCGTAGTCCCACTCCATGAGGTCAGGATCGGGTTTGACGCCGGTCAGGGTCGCCAGCTCGGCCGTCCGCAGCGCGCGGGTCAGCGGGCTGCTGAAGACAGCGACCAGATGCCGGCGGGCGAGCGCCGGGGGCGAGTGCCTTGGCTGCGACTATCCCTGCCTGGGTGAGCGGGAGGTCGGTACGACCCGCATACTGGCCCGTCCGGCTCCACTCGGTCTCGCCGTGTCTGATCAGCAACCGGCGCGGCGCGTGTGCCATCGCGTGGCGCGAGGCCGACGGCCGGGCTGATCACGGCGAGTTCGGCGGCTTGGCCTTCTGCGGGTAGATCGTCTCGTGTCGGGCCAGCATGGCGACGAACTCGCCGATCTTCCGCTCGCGGGTCTGCGCCCGTTTGACGGCGTTGAGGCGGTGGACGAGAGCGAACCGGTTGGTCTTGGTGAGCACGTCGAACATGGCCTGGGCGGCGGGATCGGCGGCGATGGCGGTCAGCAGGTCGGCCGGTACCTCGGCTTCCGACGGCGGGGCGTAGGCGGCTGCCCACCGGCCGTCCGCCTTGGCGGCTTCCACGGCGGCGCGGCCCGCGGGTGTCATCCGGCCCTGTGCCTCCAACCGGGCCACGTGGGCGACGTTCCGTTGTGACCAGGAGCTGCGGGGCCGGCGCGGGGTGAACCGGATCCAGGAGGTCTCCTGATCCCCCTTCCGGGCCTGCCCGTCGATCCAGCCGAAGCACAGGGCCTCGTCGACCGCCTGCTGCCAGGTGAGCGTGGTGACTGTGCCACCCTTTCTGGTCAGGGCGAGCCAGACACCGGGCGACGTGGCGTGGTGGGCCGACAACCACTCGCGCAGCGCCTCGGCGTCCGCAACGATCAAATCATCCAGCTCGGCGCTCGCCATGCCGGCAGACTAACCCCGGGGTCGGACAGCGACGGGTACTGACCGCCCGTCGGCAGCGGCAGTGATCGATTGCACTGTCCTATGGCAGACCGGGGCGACGATCGAGATCATGGGGGAGTCGCGGTCATCCTGCAACGGCGCTGGGTGAGTCGGCAGCGCCTGACCGCCACGACGGAGGGATCCGACGCCTGGCGGCGTCCTTGCGATGAAGGAGATGCAGGTGCTGGTCGGCGTTGTCAACGAGACGAGGCGCGGGGAGACCCGGGTGGCCGCGACCCCCGCGACCGTGGCTCAGCTGTTGAAGCTGGGCTACCAGGTGGTGGTGGAACCCGCAGCCGGGGAGCCGGCGAGCTTCCCGGACGAGGCGTACGCCGCCGCCGGTGCGTCCCTGGGGAATCCGCTCACCGCGGACATCGTGTTCGGGGTGAACCCGCCGTCGGTGGAGCTGCTCGACGCGCTCCGCCCGGGGGCGACGTGGGTCGGCCTGCTGGCTCCGGCGTCGAACCCCGAGCTGGTCGACGAGCTGGCGCGGCGCCCGATCACCGCGCTCGCGATGGACGCGGTGCCGCGGATCTCCCGAGCGCAGTCGCTGGACGTGCTGTCCTCGATGGCGAACATCGCGGGGTACCGGGCCGTGGTGGAGGCGGCACACGTCTTCGGCCGGTTCTTCACCGGCCAGGTGACCGCTGCCGGCAAGGTGCCACCGGCGAAGGTGCTGGTGGCGGGCGCGGGTGTCGCGGGGCTGGCGGCGATCGGCGCCGCCGGGAGCCTGGGGGCTGTCGTTCGCGCCACCGATCCCCGGCCGGAGGTGGCCGACCAGGTGCGTTCGCTGGGCGGGGAGTACCTCGCGGTGGAGGCGCCGGACGTGGAGGTCTCGGCCACCGGGTACGCCAAGGAGATGTCGGAGGACTACAACGTCCGGGCGGCCGCCCTGTACGCGGAGCAGTGCGAGGACGTGGACATCGTCATCACCACCGCACTGATCCCGGGGAAGCCGGCGCCCCTGCTGCTCACCAAGGAGATGGTCGCGAGCATGAAGCCGGGCAGCGTCATCGTCGACATGGCGGCGTCGAACGGCGGCAACGTGGAGGGCACGATCCCGGGCGAGGCGGTCGTCACCGAGAACGGTGTGACGATCCTGGGCTACACCGACCTGGCCGCTCGTCTGCCCGCACAGGCGTCGCAGCTGTACGGCACCAACCTCGTCAACCTGATGAAGCTGCTCACGCCCGCCAAGGACGGCCGGCTCGTGCTCGACTTCGACGACGTGGTGCAACGGTCGATGACCGTGGTCCGGGACGGCGAACTGACCTGGCCGCCACCGCCCGTCCAGGTCTCGGCGGCGCCGGCGGCGGCCACCGCGGCCCCCGCGCCGGAGAAGCAGGCGAAGCAGCCGGTGCCGGCGTCGCGCCGCATCGCGACGGTGACGGCCGGCGGGGCCGTGCTGTTCCTGGTCGCCGCGCTGGCGCCGCCGGCCCTGCTGGGTCACTTGACGGTGTTCGCGTTGGCGATCGTGGTCGGTTACTACGTGATCGGCCACGTGCACCACGCGCTGCACACACCGCTGATGTCGGTGACCAACGCGATCTCGGGGATCATCGTGGTCGGCGCGTTGCTGCAGATCGGTCACGGCGAATCGTCGAACCGGGCCCTGATCACCGGCCTGTCCTGCGCCGCGATCCTGCTGGCCAGCATCAACATCTTCGGCGGCTTCGCGGTGACCCGCCGCATGCTCGCGATGTTCTCCCGCAGCTGACGCCGTACCCGAGTCCTGGAGCTGTCCGAATGACTGTCGAGACCGCGGCTCAGTCCGCGTACATCGTGGCCGCGCTGTTGTTCATCCTGGCGCTGGCCGGCCTGTCCAAGCACGAGACCGCCAAGGCGGGCAATGCCCTGGGCATGGCCGGCATGGCGCTGGCCCTGGTCGCCACCATCGCGCTGGCCGTCGACCACGGCATCAGCGGCATCGGCGCCGCCCTGCTCGTCGGGGCCACCCTGATCGGGGCCGTGATCGGCCTGGCCCGGGCGAGGCGGGTGGAGATGACCGGCATGCCCGAGCTGATCGCGCTGCTGCACTCCTTCGTCGGCCTCGCCGCCGTGCTCGTGGGCTGGAACGGGTACCTCCACGTCGAAGGGGACCTCGACGGCGCCGAGGCCGGCGCGCTGCGGGCCGAGGGGATGCTGGGGATCCACCACGCCGAGGTCTTCATCGGCGTCTTCATCGGCGCGGTCACCTTCACCGGATCGGTTGTCGCGTTCGGGAAGCTGTCGGCACGGATGAAGTCCGCCCCGCTGATGCTGCCCGGCAAGAACGTGCTCAACGTCGGGGCCCTGGCCGCGTTCGTGTTGCTCACGGTGTGGTTCGTCCTGGACCCGCAGGTCTGGCTGCTCGTCGTGGTCACCGCGATCGCGCTGGCGCTGGGCTGGCACCTGGTCGCCTCCATCGGCGGCGGTGACATGCCGGTGGTGGTGTCCATGTTGAACAGCTACTCCGGCTGGGCCGCGGCCGCGTCCGGCTTCCTGCTGGAGAACAACCTGCTCATCATCACCGGCGCGCTCGTCGGCTCCTCCGGTGCCTACCTCTCCTACATCATGTGTCGTGCGATGAACCGGTCGTTCCTGTCCGTCATCGCCGGTGGCTTCGGTATCGAGAGCACCGCCGCCGGGGAGTCGGTGCAGGGTGAGCACCGCGAGGTGACCGCCGAGCAGGTCGCCGAGATGCTCGCGGAGGCGGACTCGGTCATCATCACCCCCGGCTACGGCATGGCGGTCGCCCAGGCGCAGCACGGCGTCGCCGAGCTCACCCGCAGGCTCCGCGAGCGGGGCATCGAGGTCCGCTTCGGCATCCACCCGGTAGCGGGACGGCTGCCCGGTCACATGAACGTCCTGCTGGCCGAGGCGAAGGTCCCCTACGACATCGTCCTGGAGCTGGACGAGATCAACGACGACTTCCCGCGTACCTCGGTGGTCCTGGTCATCGGCGCCAACGACACCGTCAACCCGGCTGCCACCGAGGATCCGGACAGCCCGATCGCCGGCATGCCGGTCCTGAGCGTCTGGGAGGCCGGCCAGGTCGTGGTGTTCAAGCGTTCGATGGCCACCGGGTACGCCGGTGTCCAGAACCCGCTCTTCTTCCGGGACAACACGTCGATGCTGTTCGGGGATGCCAAGCAGCGCGTCGAGGACATCCTCGTGGCGTTGCCGACGCCGAGCACGACCGGCCCGACCCTGACCGCCACCGGATAGCGCCGCTTTGGCGTTAGCGTCGTGCCGTGGTGGATCTGCTGGAGCGTGGCGCGCTACTGGACCAGCTCGGTGCCGTGCTCGAGGAAACCTCGGCGGCCGGGCGCGTGGTGCTGGTCGCGGGCGAGGCCGGTATCGGCAAGTCCGCGTTGGTGCGGGGGTTCGCCCGGCGCGACGCGGGTCGGGCGCGGTTCCTGTACGGGGCGTGCGACCCGCTGCTGACCCCGCGGGCGCTGGGTCCGCTGCACGACCTCGGGCGGGAGTTGGGGGGCCGGCTGGCCGAGCTGCTGGCCGGCGGGAGCCCTCGGGAACGGCTGTTCGCGACCCTGCTGGACGAGCTGGATCAACGGTCGCGATCGACGGTGGTGGTCATCGAGGACGCGCACTGGGCCGACGAGGCGACGCTGGACCTGCTGCTGTTTCTGGGGCGGCGCATCGAGCGGCTCCGCACGCTGCTGATCGTCACGTACCGGGACGACGAGTTGGGGGTCGACCATCCGTTGCGGGCGGTGGTCGGCCGGCTCTCGCCGGACGTGGTACGCCGGCTGCGGCCAGGCCCGCTGTCCGAGGTGGCCGTCGCGGAGCTGGCCGCACGGGCCGGGCGGCCGGCGGCCGGTCTGCACGCGCTGACCGGTGGTAACCCGCTGCTGCTGACCGAGGTGCTGGCGGCCGGTGACGCCGGCGTGCCGATGACGGTGCGGGATCTGGTCCTGGCGCGGTTCGGTGGCCTGCCGGTCGAGGCGCAGGAGGCGGTCCGGTTGGTGGCGGTGGTGCCGACGCGGGCCGAGCTGTGGCTGTTGGAGGGTGCGCTGGGGCCGGGTCTGGCGGCGGTCGACGCGGGCGTGTCGGCGGGGCTGCTGGTGACCGGCTCGGAGGTGGTCGGGTTCCGGCACGAGCTGCTGCGGCGGGCGGTGGAGGGTTCGCTGTCGGCGGTCGTCCGCCGGGAGCTGAACCGGCGCGTGCTGGCGGTCCTGTCGGAGGTCGACGGCCGGACCGTGGACGTGGCGCGGCTGGTGCACCACGCCCGCGAGGCGGGCGATGTCGAGGCGGTGCTGCGGTACGGGCCGACGGCGGCTCGGCAGGCGGCGGCGGTGGGCGCCCACCGGGAGGCGGTCGAGCAGTACCGCGCGGTGCTGGGGTACGCCGACCGGCTGGCGACGGCGGCGCACGCCGACCTGCTGGAGGCGTACTCGGTGGAGTGCTACCTGTCCGGGCTGTCGGTGGAGGCGGTCTCGGCCCGCCGGACGGCGGTGGAGCTTCGCGAGCGCACCGGCGACCGGGAGCGGGTCGGCGCGGGGCTGCGCTGGCTGTCGCGCCTGCACTGGTGGGACGGCAACCGGACGGAGGCGGAGGCGGCCGCCGCGCGCGCCGTCGCTGTGTTGGAGGACGTGGGGCCGGGCCACGAGCTGGCGATGGCGTACAGCAACCAGGCGCAGCTGGACATGCTCGACAACCGCCTCAGCGCGGCGGTCCACTGGGCCGAGCGGGCCATCGAGCTGGCGCAGCGGCTCGGTGACCAGCAGACACTCAGCCACGCGCTGACCAACATCGGTTCGGCGCGGATCCTGGCCGGCGACCCGGTGGGCCGGGCGGACCTGGAACGGGCCTTCGAGGTGGCGATGACCGTCGGGCTGGTGGACGACGCCGCCCGCGCGCTTGTCAACCTGTCCACCGACAGCGCGGTGATGCGCGACTACCGGCACGCCGGCCAGGATCTGGATCGGGCGCTCGCGTTCGTGCAGGCACACGACCTGTCCGGGTACGTCCAGCACGTGCAGGGGCACCGGGCGCGGCTGCGGTTGGAGCGGGGGGACTGGACCGGCGCGGAGCGGGACGCGCGGGAGGCGCTGGCCCTCGCGGTGGCGGGCGGCGCCCGGGTGGTGGACGCCCTGGTGCCGTTGGGGTTGGTGCAGGCCCGGCGGGGGGAGGCGGCCGCGGCGGCGACGCTGCAGGAGGCCACCGAGCGGGGGTTCGCCACGGTCGAGCTGCAGTGGACCGCGCCGGTGGCCGCGGCACGCGCTGAGTACGCCTGGTTGTACGGCAACGACGACCGGATCGCCGAGGAGGCGACAGCCGCGTTCGAAGGCGCGGCCCGGGCGGCTCATCCCTGGTTCGCCGGAGAGTTGGCGTTCTGGCTGTGGCAGGCCGGCGCGCTGCCGGAGACGCCGGCGGTGGTGGCCGAGCCCTATCGCCTGCTTCTGGCCGGGGACTGGCAGGCGTCCGCCGACGCGTGGCGTCAGCTGGGCTGTCCGTACCAGCGGGCACTGGCCCTGGCCTGCGGCGACCGGGACGAGGCGGCGCGGGAGGCGCTGAAGCTGCTCGACGGTCTGGGCGCCCGGCAGGCGGCGCTGCGGGTACGCCGGGACCTGCGGCGCCGCGGCCACCGGCGGGTGCCGCGCGGGCCGATACGCGCCACCACCGCCAACCCGGCCGGTCTCACCGCCCGGCAGGTCGACGTTCTCGCGCTGCTGGCCGAAGGGCTGACGGACGCGGCGATCGCCGCCCGGCTGTCGCTGTCGACGAGGACCGTCGGCCATCACGTCTCGGCGCTGCTGGGCAAGCTCGCCGTGGCGTCGAGGCACGAGGCCGCCGCCGAGGCCCGGCGGCTCGGGATGGTACCGGCCAAAGATAGGGAGCCGGACGGCCCGAGCTAGGCAGTC
Organism: Micromonospora sp. NPDC126480; assembly: GCF_040302465.1. Classification (NCBI taxonomy): domain Bacteria; kingdom Bacillati; phylum Actinomycetota; class Actinomycetes; order Micromonosporales; family Micromonosporaceae; genus Micromonospora; species Micromonospora sp. NPDC126480. The sequence goes on along the minus strand of NZ_JBEORU010000011.1, from coordinate 108,046 downwards.
GTTCCCGATCCGCGCCCCGGGCCCCCGGTCCTAGCGTCGACCCTGACCGATCCCGCCCCGGTGGGTCGCGAAGGAGAGGACACCATGGACATCGCAACCATCAAGCAACGGCAGCAGGCCACCTGGGCCGCGGGAGACTACGCGGCCGTCGGCACCCGGCTGCTGCCGGTCGCCGAGCTGCTGTGTGAGGCCGTCGACCTACGCGCCGGCGAGCTGGTGCTCGACGTCGCCTGCGGCAACGGCAACGCCGCTCTCGCCGCGGCCCGCCGGTTCGGCAAGGTCATCGGCGTCGACTTCGTCCCCGCTCTGCTCGACCAGGCCCGCCGGCGCGCCGACGCCGACGGGCTCGACGTGACGTTCGAGGAGGCCGACGCCGAGTCGCTGCCATTCCCGGACGCCTCCTTCGACGTGGTGCTGTCGACCTGTGGCGCCATGTTCGCCCCCGACCAGGAGCAGACCGCTCGCGAGCTGCTGCGGGTCTGCCGGCCCGGCGGGCGTATCGGCATGGTCAACTGGACGCCGGACAGTTACGTCGGTGAGCTGTTCCGCACCATCGGCCGGTACGTGCCGCCGCCGCCCGGGCTCCGGCCGCCGGTGCTGTGGGGGAGCACGGACCGGCTGCGTGAGCTGTTCGGTCCCAGCGTGACCATCTCGGCCCCGCGGCGCAGCTTCGCCTGGCGGTTCCCGTCCGCCGAGCACCAGGTGGAGTTCTTCACCAGCTTCTACGGCCCGACCAACCGGGCCGCCGCCGCGGTGGCGCCCGACCGTGCCGCCGACCTGCGGTCCGACCTGCTCGACGCGGCCAAGCGGTTCAACGTGTCGGGTGACGACACGCTGGTGCTCCGGATGGACTACCTGGAGGCGGTCATCGGCAAGCCGGCGGGCGTCGATGGCTGAGTCGACGGTGCGGGTGGCCGCGATCCAGGCCGCGCCGGTGCTGCTGGACCTGGAGGCCAGCCTCCAGAAGGCGACGGAGCTGATCGGGATCGCGGCCGCGAACGGTGCCGAGCTGATTGTGTTTCCCGAGGCGTTCCTGCCCGGCCCGCCGGTCTGGGTCGACGAGGTGTTACCCGGCGAGGACGCGGCCTGGCACCTGCGACTGCTGGAACAGTCGGTGGTGGTGCCGGGGCCGGTCACCGACCGGCTGGGCGGGGTGGCCCGGGACGCGGGCGTGCACCTGGTGATGGGCGTCAACGAACGCGACGAGCACGGCGGCACCGTCTACAACACGATCCTCTACTTCGGTCCGGACGGGCGGCTGCTCGGCAAGCACCGCAAGCTGGTGCCGACACATGCCGAACGGCTGGTCTGGGGCATGGGCGACGGCTCCGACCTGCAGGCACACGACACCGCCGCCGGTCGTCTGGGCGGGCTGATCTGCTGGGAGAACTTCATGCCGCTGGCCCGGTTCACCCTCTACGCCCAGGGCGTCGACATCTGGGTCGCACCGACCCTGGCCACCCACGAGCCGTGGGTGGCCAGCATGCGGCACATCGCCCGGGAAGGCGTCTGCCACGTCATCGCGGTCGGCCCCACCCTCCGCTTCGCCGACATCCCGGACGGCGTCCCCGACCGGGAACGGCTGCGACGGCCCGACCATCCGCGCGGGGAGTGGCTGCTGGAGGGTTATTCGGTGATCGTCGCTCCGGACACCAGCGTGCTGGCCGGTCCGCTGGTCCGCGAGGAAGGCATCCTCCACGCCACCCTCGACCTGTCCGCCGCTCGGGCCCGCCGCCGCTTGTTCGATCCTGCCGGCCACTACAACCGGCCCGACGTCTTCCGGTTGACCGTCGACGACCGCCCGAAACCGCACCTCGCCTCGACGGCGTACCCGGCCGGCGACACCGCATTGCCGCTGCCCCCGGGGGTGCTCCTAGGCTGAGCTGATGATCGGTCGGGGGCCCTCGTCACGGCTCAGCGGCTTCTGGGCCTGCCTCATCGGCGGCGCGGTCATCGCATCACTGCTGATGGTCCTCGACCCGATCACGCGCGCCGAGGACTGCCCCAATTACGGTGGGAACGGAAACGCGAGCGCGTTCGACAACGCTGCCTGGGATCTCTGGTTCCCGCTCGTACTGCTCGGCTGGCTGGTCCTCGTGCTTCTGGAACAGACGTTGCCCGTGACCCGGCGTCATCGTGGCGGCACCGACATCGCCGTACGGGCGGCGTCCGCGCTGAGCCTGTCCGTCGTGATCTCGTGTTGCCTTGTCCTCAACGTGTCTGTCGTGTGTCGCTGACGCTTCGGTGTCGGCCGTTCCTCGGACTCGCCGGCGTTGATCCTGGTCGATGGAACGCTACGACTTCCACCGGGGGTCGCGGCCGGTGAGCCCGAGGACCCGGTCGAGCAGGGGAGCGCCGGCGGGCAGAGCGATCGACGGCCCGAACAGGCCGGGGGTGCCGTCACTGCTCGCCTGTTGGGACACCAGGCGGTGGATCGTCTCAACGGTCCGGTCATCGACGTCGTAGGGCTGCCCGGTCGCGCTGGCCAGATCCCATCCGTGGACGACCAGCTCGTTCAGCGCGACGACGCCCATGACCTCGGCCGGCAGCACCACCCCGCCGGCCGAGGTCTCGCCCGTCCAGGCGGCCGGCTCGCCCCAGGCGGCCACCAACTCGTCGAGCCGCACCGGCAGCCGGCTGCGCCACTGCGGGTCGAGCTCGCCGGGATCGCCCGGGCCGGCCGGCGCGGCGTCGGGCCCCTTCTCGGCAGCTGTCCTGAACGCGACCGTCACCCCCATCAGGTGGTCGAGCAGGTCGGCGACCGTCCAGCTCGCACACGGGGTGGGACGGGTGAGCTGGTCGTCGGTCACCCCGTGCAGCAGCGTCTTGAGCGAGCCGGCCGCAGGCCCGAAGACCGGGGTGCCATTACTGTCGATCATCTGGCTCATCCTCCATCGCGGATCGCCTCAGCACGTTACCCGCGGGGACCGACAGAACGGTTCGACCTCGACCGGCACCGTCACACCGAGGGCAGGTCGCGCGCATCCTCGCACAGGCCGCACCCAGCCGCCGGGGACTGCGCCACGTCGGCCCCGGCGCGGGCTGGACCGGCGGATCCGGGCCCTGTCGTCCCGGCCAGCAGCAGCCGCAGTCCGTCGGCGAGGCCGGCGTTCCGGGTGACTCGACGGGGGAACGGCAGCCGGACGTCGGTGTGTCGGTCCGGTGCCTCGGCGCGGAACACGATGCCGTCGGCGTCGACCGCGACCGGTACGACCCGCGTCGACCCGGCGGTCACCGCCGGGTCGACGAGCGTGGCGAGTCGGTCGAGCAGAACGCGGTGATGCCGGGTCAGGTGCTGCAGATGTGCGGCTTCGTCGGCGGCGAGCGGGTCCGGGCGTGCGGCACGCCAGGCGCTGATGTCCACCGCGGCTTCGCCGGTGTCGCGGGCGAGGCCGACCTCGACCGGCTCGACCGCCCACAGCGCGACGGGAGGCAGGTCGAGCAGGGCCATGACGGTGTCGCCGTCGCACTGTTCGAGGATGACCGGATCGAACCGGCGTGCGGTGCCCGACATCCACACCTTGGCCCGGATCCGGGAACGGACGGCGACCGGGACGAGTTGCGTCACGTCGAGGCGCACCGCACCCGGCCGGCCCCGCGCGGCGACCAGCAGGCCGCCGGTCCGGGACATCGCGTCGACCGCGAGGACCACCGTGCCGTCGGGCAGGACGGCGTGCGACCCGACAAGATCGACGGCGGCCTCGCCGAGCCGGAGCCGCAGGGAAGGGCTGGCGGACAGCGCGGATCGTGCCGTCACGGCATCCGGTCCAGCCGGTACAACCTGCGCGCCGGCCACCGACGCGGTCGCGCCGACGTCGGTGGCGGGCGCGGCCAACTCCGCCGGCCGCCCGGCTCGATGGAACGCCATGTCAGTCCCCTTGGCCATGAGTGAAGGTGAGCTCGGCCCAGGGGAGACGTTAGTAGGTTAGGCTTACCTTTGCCAAGGCGGAGTGAGTCAGGCCGCCCGGCGGTCAGGCGGGCTGGTAGGTGAGGCAGTCGCTGGCGGTGGCGCCGGGACCGACGGTGATCGACTCCGCGGTGCAGGCGAGGTTGGTGTTGTAGACGCACTCGGAACGCGCGCAGGCACCCACGGCACCGGTGACGTCGGCCATCCCGCCCTGCATCGATGACTCCACGAACGTCGCGCAGGACGCCGCGTCGCCGGTCGATGCCACGGTGATCGCCGGAGCGTGACAGCCGTTGGCGTTGAAACTGCACGCCGTGGCGGCGCATTCGCGTACCGGAGGCGTCTGAAGCAGGGTTTTCATGGAGCCCTCCATTCGGCGTACTCGTCTGTCAGTCATATTTGCCGCGCTGGTGGAGGGCAAACCCCGCCACCGGCCGGCGTCCTGAATTCGTTGTCGACAAGCGCCACTCTAACAGTGGAAATGGTGCCCGCGTCGAACTCGTCGCCGTTCTCGTGAAGGTCGCGCCGGAAATGCAAGTTAGCCTTACTTGAGTTAGGCCAGCCTTGCTTTCCAAGCCGCGACGACAATCGTCCGGAGCATTTCCGGTGACGATTTCATGCCCTGGCGGCCCTGCCGTCGACGGTGCCGTCGTTTTCGTACAAGACGGCGCCGGTGGCCGATCTCTAACCTGGGCAGCGGCGTTGCGGCGTCTTCGTGACGCTTCGGCTGGCATGTCGACCCACCTCGGCAGGAGGTGGTCGCCTGGCACATGAGGAGAGAACGACCCATGCGTGATCTGGTCTACACCGCGTTCATGTCGCTCGACGGCGTCGTGGACTCCCCAGGTGGACCGAGCGAGGGGCACCGCAGCGGTGGTTGGGTCTTCAAGGACATCGAGTTCGTGCCCGACGCCTTCTCGCTCAAGGGGGACGAACTCGCGGACACCACGGCGCTGATGTTCGGCCGCCGGAGCTACGAGGCCTTCGCGCCAACCTGGCGCGACTCGGAGGATCACGCCGCCTACAAGGAACTGCCGAAGTACGTGGTCTCGAGCACGCTGTCCGAGGACGCCCTCGTCGACGGATGGGGGCCGACGAGGATCCTGCGGTCGGTCGACGACGTCCTCGAGCTCAAGAAGAGCGAGGGTGGGTCGATCTTCATCCACGGCAGCGCGGAACTCGCCCGGCGTCTGTCGGACGCGGGTCTGATCGACCGGTACCACCTGCTCGTCTTCCCGGTGCTGCTCGGAGCCGGGAAGAGCCTGTTCAGCCAGGCGGACAAGGACAGGCAGGTGCTGAGCCTGCGGGATTCCGCCACCTACTCCAACGGCATCGTCAAGCTGATCTACGACGTCGTCGGCTGAACCGAACCCAGGCCGATCGCGCCGCCGGCGCCCTCGCGCAGTTGCCGTGCCGTACGTCCGATGAACCGTTGCAGCGAACGGGCCAGGTGGGGCTCGTCGAAGTACGCGAGCCGGGCGACGACATCGGCGACGGGGACGCCGGCGGCCAGCAGCGCCGAGGCCTCGCGGGCGCGTTCGATCTGTCGTACGGCACCCTGGGTGAGCCCGGTCGCCGCCCGGAACCGGCGTTCCACGGTGCGTGGCGAGACCGCGGGCCGGTGACCTCGGCGGACCTCGGTGACCAACGGGTCACGGATCACGGCCCCGGAGCGGACGAGACGGTCGACAAGGGCCTCGGCGTCGTCGGGGCCGGGCGTCTGCCAGCGGGCACCGTCCAGCCAGAAGGCCCTGCGGGTGGTGTCGGACAGTTCCGCGCCACCGTCGACAAGTGCCGGCGTGGGAATGTTCCGCAGCGACGTGCCCACGGCGAACTCGATGCCGACGAAGGTCGCCTCCTCCGGCACCGGTGCGGTGCCGGTCCCGGTCTCGGGCCCGGAGATGGCGGCGTACGCCGTGCCGCCGCGCTGCCAGAACACCAGGCCCCAACACGCCGTCGCCACCGCGGTCATCTCCGCGACGCTCCCGCTCGTGCAGGTCCACACGGTGTCGACCCACGGCGAGTCGGACTCGCGCGTCGTGAATCGCAATCCCACGCGACGAGGATACGGGTGCCGAAGGCTACGCCAGCAGATCCCAGCGCACGCCGCTGGCCGGATCCCCCCGGCCGGGCCGCTTGCGGCGCTGCAGCCAGACGTGCACCGAGCCGTCGTGCCAGCGGGCGAGCTGCCAGGACCGTTCCACCCGCACCCCGCCGGCGGGTACCTCCTCCTCGTACAGCCAGACGGGTCGGCGCGGGTCGAGCAGGACGCTGCGCGGGCCGACCGGCTGGCCGTCGAGGCCGGCCCAGGCCCGCATCCGGGCGCGACGCAGCCGGACCTGCGGGGTGTCGTCGGCGAGCCGTTCGGCGACGAACGGGACCCACCACGGCGGCGCGGTGGCCGCCAACCGGTAGCGCCAGACCTCGCCGCGCCGCTGCGCCGGCGGGCGCGGCCCGGTCCGCTCGACCGCTCGACCCAACGGCCCTTCGATCAGCTGCTCGATGCCCCAGGCGAGGTTGGCCGCCTCGTCGCGGGTCAGGGTGACCCGCTCCAGCACCGGGCCGGCCAGGGCGCCGCCGGTCGGGGGTACGAACAGCCACGGTGCCGGATGGCTGTCGCTCACCTCGTCGCCGGTCAACTCGAACATCCGCCACACCCGTCCGGCACCCGCCCGGTCGACGTCGGTCTTCGCGGCGGACGGCACCCTCGTCCGCCCGCCGAACGTGTCGACCACCTCGACCGATTCGACCTCGGTCAGCGAACCGACCGGCACCGGTACCGGCACCACGAAGTGGTCGTCGGCGTACACCGTCGCGAACTCGGCGACCAGCAGCCGGGCCAGGTCCGCGGGGCCGGCCTCGATGTCCCCGAAGTGCACGGCGCCGTCCTCGAACTCCCACCAGCGGGACGCCGGCATCCCGGGATACCGGATCGGCGTCGGCACGGCGACGGTGGTGCGCCGGGGCAGGTCGACCGGGTCCAGTGCGTGCCGGGCCGCCTCGTCACGGCTGACGTCCACGGTGTACCAGTCGAGGTGCCCTCCGTCGTGCTCCGGCGCGTCGAGGACCACCTCGCCGGTGTCGGTCGCGGCGGCGAGCGAGAACGAGTGCTCGAGACGGTGCTCGTCCCAGGCCGGCGAGCCGGCCCGTGTCTCCGTCGCGGCCTGCCAGGCGGCCACGAGCCCGACGGCCCGGTCCCGCGCGTCGGGGCCGAGCCCGGTGAGCGCCGCTCGGAGGTCGGCCTCCGGTGCGACGCCGAGCCGGGCCACGTCGAGTGACCAGCGGGCGAGCAGCTCGGCGGCGGCCCGTCCGGCCGCGCCGACGTCGGTGACCGGTTCGGCCGGTGGGGGTGGGAACGCCTTGCGCAGCAGCGGCACGGCGGTGGCCAGCCGGGCGTCGCGCAGCGCCCGGATCAGCCGGCGCGCGGCCCGCGCCGCGGCGTACCGGCCGGCCGTGCCGAGGTCCGGCTCGGCCGCGGCCTCCACGACCAGCTCGAGCGGACGGTCGGTCGGGTAGGGTTCCGCCGGCCCTGCGCCGGGCCGGTAGCTGGCGATCCGCGCGGTACGCGTGACGACCCGCGCGGCGGCGGGCTGCGCCGCGTCGTCGCCGGTGAACTCGCCGACCTGCAGCTGCCGGGCGAGCATCCACAGCGGATCGGCGACCCGGGCGGCCAGACCGTCGGTGAGCCCGGTGCTGTGGACCATCGACTCCAACCGGTCCCATCGTGCGCTCACCGAACCTCCTCGATCGCTCCGGCAATCGCTTTCGCGGCTGCCGCCGTCATGTGCTGCCCCGCTCGCGGGACCGCTCCCGCCCCGCCGACCCGCTGCCGGAGGTTCCGCCGGCCCACGGAAGGATCCCGCCGGGGGCGTAGACCGTCGGTACGGCCCGGCCGTAGTCGAGCAGGTCCTCGGTGCCGACCGCGCGGATGGCGGCCCAGTCGAGGGTCTCGGTAAGCGTGTCGAGCACCAGTTGTTCGCTCCACCGCTCGCCGTCGGGAGTGACGGCGAGCAGCCACGCCTGGGGTGGCCGGTTGCTTGGCGCGTCGAACTGCAGCGCCACCCCGGTCTGCTGGGCGGCCCGGGGGACCCGCTCCGGCCAGCCGTCGACCACGAGCCCGCACGCGGCGCCCGCCCCGGGCGCGAGCGACGGCGTACCGATCACGACGATCGACAGCCGCCCGCCGGCACCGGCCGGCACCGGGTGGACCGCCGCCCACCGTTCGCCGTCGACCGCCGGCAGTTGCCGGGCGCCGGCGCGTAGCCCGCCGTCGGGCACCAGCAGTTCGCTGAGCAGGCCGGCACCGACCAGCCGGCCCACGTCGGGCCGGACCCGGGCGACCTTGTCCAGCCAGCCGTCCACCACGGCGGGCCCGGCCGCCGCCGGAACGGCCGCCGCGAACCCGGCCGGCAGCGGAAACCGGCCGAGCAGCGGCACCGCGCCTCCGACCAGGGCGGCCAGCCGCCGGCGCAGGCCGGGCCGGCGATCGGCCGGGTCGACCTCGATGGCCAGCACGGTCGCCAGCCGCCGGGCGGCCACCTCGGCGAGCGGCACCCGGTCGTCGCCGACCACCCCGTACCGGGCCAGCACATCGGGGTCGGTGAGCCCGGCGAACCCGTCGACGAGCGCTGCCACGGCCTCCAGCGCCGCCGCGTCGTCCAGGTCCGGTTCGCCCGCCTCGTGACCCGGCCGCACGTCCCGGGCCGTGGCCACCCGCAGCGCCTCGACGGACCGGCGCAGCTCGATCGCGAGTACGGCGAACTCGCTGAGCGCCACCGCCGCGCCACCGCGCTCGGCCGGCTCGACCTGGCCGGTGGCGGCCGTGCCGAGCTGTCCGGCGGCCAGCGTACGCAGCGCCGGGGTGACCACCGCCGGGTCGTCGCCGACCAGGTGGATCGCGTCGAGCGCGGACAACCGGAGGTCCGCGAGGGTCATCGGGGTGCCGGCGGCGGTGAACCCGACGGCGTCGGCCCGGGGAAGCAGGCCGGCCACCCAGGCGTCGAGCGCCGGCGCCACGGTGTCGCGTACGCCGGGCACCCAGCCCCGCCCGGGGCGCGGCGCGTCGGGATCGAGCAGCACCAGCACCCGGTGCTCGACCGAGCCGCCCGCCCGGTGGGTACGCGGGGCACGCAGCTCGGGCGGGGCGTGCGTACCGGCGAGCGCGCCGAGGGTGGCGGTCGCCCGCTCGGTGTTGCCCGCGGCCAGTTGGTGGACCGCCTCGACCAGGGCCACGTCGTGCGTGGCGTCGAAGGCGTCCTCGATCACGGCGAGCGCCGCGGCCGTGTCCGGATCGACCGGGTCCAGCCGGCCGGACCGGTACAGGTCGAGCAGTTCGATCCCGTCGACCGGCTGGTCCGGCTCCCGGTCCGGGTGGCCGGTGAGGTCGAGGACCCGCTCGCGGACCGGCCGGATCCGCGCGTCGGCACCCCGGTCGTGCAGCGCCCGTTCGAACCGGTAGCCGAGCAGCGCGCCCAGCTCCTGCCCCTGCCGTACCCCGTCGAGCAGCCACGACGCGGCCCGGACCCGCGCCGAGGTGTATCCGACGGCGGCCGGCGACAGCGGATCGTCGCTGCCGTGCGCCAGCCAGCCGGAGCGCAGCAGCGCGGCCGTGCCGGCCTGCGCCATCGACGGCGCGTGCACGAAGCCCGCGCTCTCGGCGCCCCGGTCGCGTGGGGCGAGCCCGGTCACCCAGCCGTACGCGCCGACCTGCAGGCCGCGCGGCCGCGCGGCGCGCAGTCGCTGCAGCCGCTCGGTGGCCAGCGAGGTGGCCCACGCGTCGAGGCGGTGCCCGCCGAGCCCCAGGCTCTCCCGCATCAGCCATGCGAGCTCTTCGGGCGTACGCCCGGCCAGCCCGCTCAGGGCCGCGGGCAGCGCCGGGTCGTCCGGCATCAGCGACAGCGTGTTGTCCAGCAGCTGGTACAGCAGCGGTTGCGCGGCGAGGAACGCCGGATCCAGCGCGGAGGGCGGGTTGTCCGCCCGGGCCGGGTACCGGCCGCGCAGGTCGGCGAGGTAGTCGGCGGCGGTGTGCCCGGCCGGCGCGTCCGGCGCCTGGACCAGCCCGACATCGCCCCACTCGGTCGACGACGACCACAGGACGCCCGAGATCAGCTCGGTGTTCGGCTCGCCCAGTACGCCGGAGAAGCGTGGCAGACCCAGCTCGCGAACCGGGTTCTGGCGGGACCGGTAGGTCGCGAGTGCCGTCAACATGGTGTCGACCTGGCCGATGCCGTCGTCGACCACGGTCTGGCTCTGGCCGCTCAGGAAGCTCGGCAGCTGCGCACGGACCGCCTCCCAGATCGCGATCTGCTCGTCGATGTCGTCGATCGTCACGTTCATCGTCAGCAGCGCGTACAGCGCGGCGATCTCGCGGAACGGTGTCTCCAGGTCGGGGTCGGCGAGGTTGTAGCTGTGCTGCATCACCAGCTCGTACCAGGTGTTGATGGTGAGCGCCCGCTCGAAGACGTTCAGGTCGGCGTACATGTCGAGGTTGCGCACGAAGAACCGGGCCGCGTGCGGCTGGTTCGCCAGCACCGCGACGATGTCGCTCTCCGGACCGTCGGCGCGGTTCGGGTCCAGCCGCGGCAGCGTACCGGCGGCCCGCCGCCACTCGCCGACCAGCAGATTCACCACCTGCTGGACGCGTTCGGCCGGGCTGGACGGGTCGGTGGGGGAGGTGCCGCGGCGTACCGGCAACAGCCCGTAGGGCTGCGCGCCGATCCGCAGGCAGGGGTACGGCGCGCCGCCGGTCACGTGCGCCACGCACCAGTCGCGCAGCGAGTCGACCGCTGTCGGGCTGAGCGCGTCCTCGCCGTCCACCCGCAGTACCTGCCGGACGAACGTGCCCAGAATCGCCTCGAACAGCGCGCGCACCATCCACCGTGACCGGTCGCGCTCCCGGTCCGGACCGTACGGCGCCCGGGCCAGGGTGTCGGCGTCGGCGAGGCCCAGCGCGTCGGCCAGCCGGTGGGCGTTCTCACTGCGGAGCCACGGCGTCGGCACCGGGAGCGGGCCGGGCGGGGCCGGCCGGGGATCGATCGGGTCGAGTTCCCGGGCGAGCTGGGCGATCTCGTCGGCCGGCACCGGCGTGCCGGCCACGGTCGAGTCGGTGTTGTTCGTCGGCGTGCCCTGCGGCACGAACGCGAGGCCGTCGGTGCGCGCGTGCGCGGCCAGCAGCCGATCCAGTTCGTCGGCGGCGGCGAGGGGCTCGTACCGTTCGGCGACGCCGACCACGAGCAGCGTCTCGACGCGCTCCAGCGCGCCCGCCGCGTCGCCGGTGAGCGGTACGGTCACCGCCATCCCGGCGGCCAGCGCCCGCTCGTAGTCGAACATCCACGCCATCGCCTCGTCGACGTGCAGGCCACTGGCCGGCACCCGCCACAGTGCCGCGGCCGGGTCGGGTGCCGTCCGCAGGCCGGCGGCGACCGGCAGGCTGGTGCGCCGGAACAGCTCGCCGGTCGCCGAGTACCCGACGGCGAGCCAGTGGTCGGGCAGCAGCACGGGGCCGGCCGGGGTGCGCCCGGCCTCCTCGTCCACCGTGGGGAACAGCGGCTCGCCGCGCCGGCCGGTGCGCGGGCGCAGCAGGCGGGCCAGGTGGCCGGCGCGACCCGGCCCGACCCGCTGGACGTGTGCCTGCCAGGCCTGCTGCCGACCGGTGTCGCCGGTCGCGGCGTGCCACTCACGCCAGAACAGGGTGGTCAGCTCGATCTCTCCAAGGCTGGCGCCGGGCCGGTCGGCGTCGATGTGGATCTGGTCGGGGTAGATCCGGATGCGCAGCTCCGGTGGATCGGCCCGCAGCACGTACCGGGTCTCGATCCGTACCGGCAGCAGCAGCAGCGGCAGGCCGGCGTCGAGCCCGGCGAACGGGTCGACCGGCGGTACCCGGGGCCCGTCGTGGATCGGACCGCCGGGTACCGGCTCCGCGGTGGTCCGCGGCCCGGCGGCGCGCTCGTCGGGGCTCATCGCCGCCCGCCCGGGATCGGGCCCGGCGGCGCGGGCGGACCGGTCGGCAGGTCGTCGAGGATGTCGCCGGGAGTCCAGCCCGGCGGCCAGGACGGCGGGTCGGGCAGCATCGAGTCGGCGTGGGTGAGGATCCGGACCGGGCGTTGCAGGGTGATCCGGGCCATCGCCGCGGCGTCCGCACCCCACTCGTCGGGGCCGCCGTTGCCGCGCAGCGCCCCGGCGCCGACGAGCCACTGCGGCCCGGAGATGTCCACGAAGGACGGCAGCGGTGCGCCGGCGCCGGCCAGGTGCGCCCAGGACAGCGCCGACCAGCGGGCCGGCGCGGTGCCGCGGAACCGGTCGCGGGGGGCGTCCAGGCCGAATCGGGGCGCCCGTGGTCGCTCCTCGAGCACGAAGAACCAGCCCGGGTGGTCCGCCTCGACGGTACTGCCGCGCGCCTCGGTGACGGTGAGCGCGAACCCGTAGAAGTACGCGTCGCGCTGCAGCCGACCGGCGAACACGGGCAGCGCCACCGCGCCGCCGGCCTTCTCCCGCCGCCGGCCGTCGACCCACTCGGCCTCGACCGCGTACACCCGCAGGTCGGGGTACCGGCGAGGGAGCGCACCCTTGACCAGCAGCACGAGGTCGGCCGACGGAGCCTCCTGCGGGCGGTGGCCGCCGAGGCCGGTGGCGGGGTCCCAGCCGCGGATGACGGCGATGTCGGCCGGCCCGCCCGGCCCGGTGTCGAAGAACTGCCGGCACCACGTCGCCGACGGCCGCGCCGGGTACTCCCGCCACACCAGCTCGCGGCCCAGCTCGTGGTTCATCCCGGCGAGGAACGCCTCGACGAAGCTCTGGTTGGCCCGCAGCAGTCCGAGCGAGTCGTCCGGAACCGCACCGATTCCGGGCACCAGGTACTCCACGGACAGCGCCAGCAGCCGCTGGTACATCGGGGTGGTGAACTCCGGCCGTACCCAGATCCGGTCCGGTACCGCGTGGTCGCGCCCGGCGGGCAGGCCGGCCACGCGGGCCTCGACCATCGCGACGATCGCGGCCGGACCGTCGAGCGCCGAGCGCACGTCGGCGGCGAGCGACCCGGCGGCCGGCACCACGACGGGCCCGGGAACATCGACCGGCTCCGCGCCCGGCAGGGCCCCGGAGCCGGTGGCCCGCCCGCCCGCCGCCGGCGGCGTCGCCCCGCTGCTCGCCTGCAGGTCGGCGCCGGCCGGCGGGCGCACCGTCGTCCAGGCCGCCGCGAACCCGGCCGGGTCGGCCAGCGCGGACCGGATCACCGCGTCGGTACGGGCCAGGCCGCGGGTGGTCCGGGTGAGCCGCCGGAACGCGCCGCTGAGCAGGCCGGCCGGGAGCCCGCTGGTACGGAGCGAACCGAGCACGGTTCCGCCGTCCGGGAGCCGTAGCCGGGCCATCGCCGGCGCGGCGACCTGCAGCAGGGTGGCGTCGTCGAGCCGGCCGACCTTCGGCTGTGCCGTGCTGGCCAGCTCCCAGCCCAGCCGCGCGCGGGCCAGCACGCCGTTGACGTCGACCTGCTCCGCGGCGTAGCGCCAGGCGGCCGCGACCATCTCCTCCTGGTCGGCGCGGACCACCTCGGCGCCGAGCCCGGCGACCACCCGCCGTGGCGGCTCGGTGTTCAGCTCCTCGAACCAGACCGGGGGCTGCTCCGGCCCGGGGACCCGCCGGCGGCCGGCCTGGGACGCCGCGTACGCGGGCGGGCCGACGACCGGGTCGTCACGGAGCGCGTCGTACGACTGGCCCGGATCACCCGGTGCCGCAGGTCGGAGGCTGCCGTTCAACGTCCGGCGCAGCGCCGCCTTGGTCTCGCCGCGATGCGGCTCCGGCCACGGCCGGACGCCACCGAGGGCCGGTGACACAAGTGCCCCCTCGTACGTGACAAGCGTGCCCGGGGCCCGGGGCAGCCCGCCGCCCGGCTCGCCGATGTCGAGGTCCCGCCGCCCGACGCCGGCCGGCAGCTCGACCGGGCGCAGCCGCCGTACCAGTGACTCGAAGTCACCGGCCGCGCCGGTGCGGAACCGCCACCAGTCGTACACCGGCAGCTCGACATCCACACCGGACGGCTCCCAGGCCGGGCCGAGGTCGCTGCCGCCCAGCTCGCCGAGCGCGGCGCGCCGGCCGGCCTCGAACGTCGGTACCAGGCAGGCGATCCACGACCGGTCCGGCGGCAGCCGGCGCGGGCACATCAGCCGGGCGCGGAACGCCTCCGGCGTCTCGGCCAGGGCCGCGGCCACGCCACCGGTGAGGTCGTGCTCGGCCTGTACGTGCGCCCAGGCCCAGCACTGGGCCAGGTCCGGTAGCTCGGCCTCGACGCGGTCCACGTGCAGCACCGGGCAGCGCGCCGGGCCGCGCTCGACAAGCGTGACGCCGGCCCGATCCTCGACGACGACGAGCGCGAGCCACGGCTGCAGCCGGCCGTCCGCGTCCGGCGCCGCCGGCGTGTACCGCCACGGCAGGTCCGGCGCGGCCAGCTCGACAATCGCGAAGTAGTTCGCCTCGGCGTCGGTCGCGCCCGGCTCCGGGTGCCGGCGCAGGATCTGCGCCGGGTCGAGGCCCACCACGTCGGCCGGGCCGCGGAGCCGTACCGGCGGACCGGTGATGGGGTCGACCCGGTCGCCGCCGTCGCCGGTGGCGCGCAGCTGGACGGCGACGGTGGCCGAGACGGTGTCGTGGACGGACAGCCCGGCCCGCGCCGGTTCGGTGATCGCCGTCGCCAGGCCGGTGCGCAGCCAGGGCAGGAACTGAGGGGCCGGTGTCGTGGACGCTTCGGTCATGACGGCAACTCCCAGGTCGGCACGACGGTGGTGGTGCGCCGCCGGCCGGCGTCACTCTGGTGCGCCCGCGACCAGGAGCTGTCGCGGGCCCGGAGGTCGCCGGTGACGCGATCGGTCACCGCGTATCCGGTCCGGCGCGGCGTCACCGCGTCGGGGTCGGCGGCGATCGTGAAACCGCGCGCCCGTACGCTGCCCGGCCCGCCGGCGATGACCAGCGCGGTGCGGTCGACCACGCCGAGGTCGACGCGGTCCTCGGCGAGTTCCGGGTCACGCAGGATCTCCTCGAAGTCCAGCGAGATCCGCCGCGCCGGGCCGGCCACCGGGTCGCCGCCGCCGAACCGCACCCCCGCCGGGAGCCACTCGAACGACGGCGACGACAGCCGTTCGGCGCCGGCCAGCTCCACGTAGTACCCGGGGGCGAACCAGTCGTGGGCCGGGCCGGTGTCGTTGACGCTGCCGGCCGCCGGCTCGACGTTGAACGTGTGGTACGCCCCGATCGGGGCGTCGCCGACCTTGTCCAGCCGCATCCCCAGCGGGGCCACCTTCTGCCGCACCTCGACCGTGCCGTCCGGCAGTGCCACGCACTCGTCGTCGGTGGCGTCGGTGAGGATCACGCCGGTGGACGTACCGGCGATCGCCGCCCACGACTCGGGCCGGGCCAGGGCGGCGCCGATCTCGTCACGCGGGTCCGTCGCCGGCGGCGCGGGATCGGCGCGGGTCTGGCCGATCCGCTCGTCGATGTGGATCGACTCGCGGATGCCGAGCACGGTGAACCGGGCGTCGCCGATCACACGCCACGGGTTCGGCCCCGAGACGGTGGCGTCGAGCCACACGCCCATCAGGTCGAAACCGGCGGCGGTCACCGAGACGTAGTAACCGACCCGGGTGGTGACCCGGAACGGGCTGAACGAGACCAGCGCGTCGAAGCCGGTGCCGCCCGCGACGCCGAAACCGGCCACCTCGGCGGTCATCTCGAACTCGGCGCCGAACTGCACGGTGTTCGAGGTGAGCGCGAAGTAGCACTCGAAGGAGATGTCCAGCACCGGTGGCGCGCCGATCGCGAGCCGCAGCCGGTCGACCGGCGGGAACGCGGGCGGCGCCTCGAAGCCGGGGTGGAACCCGCCGAGCGCGAGCAGGAACGACGGCTCCTCGGTGAAGTCGGCGCGCAACTCCATCGCGCCGCTGAGCGCGAAGCAGGCGATGTGCGAGTCGTGCAGGCTCGCGCTCACCGACAGCGTGCCGGCCGCGAAGTCGACCACGCCGGCCACGTCCAGGTGCAGCGCCACCAGATCGAGGTCCGGGGTGGGCAGCACCGAGGTGACCGAGCCGAGCACGGCGACGACCACCGGGTCGGGCAGCGAGACGACGATCCCGATCCGCGCCTCGATCAGCGTCGGGGTGCCCCAGCCGATCTTGACCACCGGGCCGAACACGTACTGCCCGTCGTCCGGCGGAAACATCGACCGCAGCTGCTCGATGACGAATGGCGCCTCGGCCACCGGGTCGGCCGGGAAGAGGACGCTGTCCAGCGCGCCGGAGCGTACCGCCGCCT
Source organism: Micromonospora sp. NPDC126480 (assembly GCF_040302465.1). Taxonomy (NCBI): domain Bacteria; kingdom Bacillati; phylum Actinomycetota; class Actinomycetes; order Micromonosporales; family Micromonosporaceae; genus Micromonospora; species Micromonospora sp. NPDC126480. Next base: position 91,845 of record NZ_JBEORU010000011.1, on the reverse strand, counting down.
CCAGCGCCGGGGTGTCCAGCCGCCGGTTGATCCCGGCCAGCCCGCCGACGCCGGTGAGCGTGAAGCCGAATCCGAGCTGGATCGCCGGGATGTCGAGGAACAGTGCCAGGAACAGGGACCAGCCGTCGACGTCGGGTGCGTCCGTGTCGATGATGACGAACGCGCTGATCCCGACCTCGACCAGGCGTAGCTCGATGACCCCGGCGTACCGCCCCTGGTCCGGGTCGAGGTACAGGTAGCCGCCACCGGCCGCGACACCGGCGTCGACGCCCAGGCCGACGCCGTCCGGCGGCTTGACCGCCAGGACGGCGCCGACCGGGCCGAGCGGTATCCCGTCGCTCTGGGCGGCCGGTGCGAGGGCCAGCCGCAGCCCGGCTCCGGCGATCGCTGCCGAGACCGGCCCGATCGTGCCGCTCACCTCGGCGGTCAGCTCCACGGTGAGTACGCCGTCGGCGATCAGCAGCGCGATCGTCAGGCCGTTGACGGTGACCGGCCCGACCGCCACGCTGGTGTCGATCCGGATCTCCAGCCCGGCCGCGCCGTCGACGTCCAGCCCGTCGGCCGGTGACCACCGGCCGGCGAGCCGCATCGACGCGCCGATCTCGGCCGGGCCGAGGATCGTGGCGAGGAACGAGTCCGCCTCACCGGGGCTGAGGACCAGCCGCAGCCCCTCGGTGGCGAAGGTGATCGCGAACTCCGGTGTGCCGCCGAGCTTCTCGCCGGTCAGGGCGACCTCGGCGGCGGCGAGTTCGAGGCGGGTGCCGGTTGCGGAACCGAGCAGGACCCACGGCTCGGCCGGTCGGCCGGCCAGTGTCACCGCCGCGGAGTCCAGGGTGGACCCGTCGAGCGGTTCCGTGCCGTCGGCAAGTACCACCAGGCCGGCGGTGCCCTCGCCGCCGGCGGCGGTGAGCGTCCAGCCGGCCGCGATCTCCACCCCGCCGGCCGCCCGCTCCAGGCCGCCGACCGACACCGCCAGCCCACCCCGGCCGGAGACCGCGGGTACGACCTGCACGGTCAGCGGTCCGGGTCGGGCGGACACGCCGTCGACGTCGCCGAACGCCCCGTCGCCGGACACCGCCCGCGCGCCCTCGTACTCGACCGTCCCGCCGTACCGGGCGCCGGCGCCGCGCCCGTCGACGAACCGGCGCAGCGGCTCGACGAGCACGGCGAGATCCGCGCCGAGGACGGCGCCGAACTGCCCGCCGGGGTCGCCGGCGACCTCCACCAGCCGGCCGAAGTCGAACGTGCCCGGGCCGACCACGCCGGCGAGCGCCAGCAGGTCGAAGATCTCGCCGTGCGCCTCCGCCAGCCACCGGTTCAGCAGGTACGCGGGCAGGCGCTCGGCGAGCACCGACCAGAACCGCGGCGCGTCGAACGGCGCGCCGAGGTCACCGGTTGGCACGGCGCGCAGGTCGTCGACCGCCGCGAACAGGCCACCGAGGCTCGCCGCGAGGCCGGCCACCCGCTCGGCCAGGGGAACCGCCGGGTCGTCGAGCGCGGCCAACGCCTCGATCGTGTCCGTCGCGGTCCCGGCGAGGGCGACCAGTTCGGCCGGTACGGGCGGCAGGGACTGGCGGGCGTCGGCCATGCCGAGGTCGCGCAGCAGCGCGTCGAGCCGCGCGGGATCGGCGCCGATCCCGGTCAGCGGGGCGACAAGCGCGGCGAACTCCCCGGCGGCGCTCACCAGATCACCTCGTGGGTACGCAGGAAGGCCTCCAGCCGTTCCGGCTCGTGCGAGCCGATCAGGTAGACGTCGGTGTCCCGGCCGATCGCGGCGGCCACGTCGGGGCGGGCCAGCTCGCTGTTGGCGAACTCCTCGAGCACCGGCAGCCGGGCGGTGTAGTAGTCCTCGATGTCCGCCCACATCTCCAGCTCGTGCATGTCGAGCCGCAGGATGCTGCCGTGGCCGGCGAACACGTCGCGGATCAACTGCGCCCGCTCGGGCGTGGTGGCCAGGTCGGTGCCGAGGTCGATCCGGGTCCGGCCGGTCCGCCGGAACGCCTCCAGCACGGTCTCGATGATCTGGTTGCCGACGAACTGGGTGTCGCAGATGTAGAGCGTGGTCTCGCCGAGCGGGTGCCAGCCGGTGAGGTTCGTCGGGGGAATCGAGGTGAACGGCGCGGCGTTCGGCCCGGGCACCATGAAGCCGGTCCGTTTCCAGCGCAGCGCGTCGCTGACCGCCTGTTTGACCATGTTCGGCCCGGTCACCTTCTTCACCTGGCCGGAGCTGTCGCGGACGAGGTTCACCCGGCCGAGGGCGAGCGTGTCCGGCAGCGAGTACGCCTTGTACTGGCCACCGATCGCGTACTGCGTGCCGTACAGCAGGGAGTCGAAGCTGGCGGCCAGGTCGCTGCCGTAGAGGAGCGGCCCGCGCACCTGGTGTACCGTCGCCAGCCCGCTGCGGGACGGGAACCGGGACATGACGTCGGCGTAGCGCAGCTCGAACCGCAGCCCGTGCTCGTAGCCGTACCGGTTGACGAACCCACGGGTGAACCCGACCATCGTCGACAGCAGGGTGCTGTACAGCGGCGTCAGCTCGCCGGTGCTGGTCAGCATCTCCGCGGCGGCGGCGAGCTGGGCCTCGGCGATCCGCCGGATCCGCTCGTCCGCGGAGATCAGCCGCTTGTGCTTGGTGAGCCGGTCGTTGCCGGCGACGAGGCGCCGGGCCGCCGCCGGGGCCAGGCCGAATGTCCTGACGTGATCGAGCTGGGCCTGCACCCCGTCGGCGAAGAAGTCCTGCGGCCGGTCGAGGCCGGCGAGGGCGCGGTCCGCGCGCAGCAGGGTGCCCGCGGCATGCACCCTGATTCTGGGAAGCTGGGTGCGGACGATGTCGAAGACGCCGTCGACGATCTGCTCGTCGGAGATCTCCGACACGAACCGCACCGGTCCGGGGATGCGCGCCCGGTTCGGCCCGCCGGTCTGGTACCGCCGCGCCTGCTGGGCCAGCCGCCGGGCCAGCGCCTGCGCGCTGTGCACGAGGGCTCCCGACGTCGCCCGGACCTTGCCGGTCATTGGAGACCCTCGATGTAGACGGTCGGCCGGAGCCCCGGGTCGCGGCGCAGCGCGCGCAGGTAGGGAATCTCCAGCGAGCTGGTGACGAAGCCGTACGCCTGGTCGTCGGTGAGCAGGTCGGCGGTGGTCAGCCAGCCGCGGTACCGCCCGGCGAGCAGGTCGTCGGCGAGGCCGGGAATCGGCCCCAGGTCGGCGGCGAGCGTCTGGGCCAGTTCCCGGGACAGCTCCCGGCGGGCCGGGGAGACACCCAGGTCACCCGCCGCGCCGACCGCGCGCAGCGGGCTCGGCTCACCCATCGCCGCGTGTACCTGCTCGATGGGCAGGTCGTCGTGCCAGTCGGCGCCGCGGCCCAGGGGGGCCAGCTCGGCGACGGTCACCGGCCGGGCCAGCTCCTGCGGTGGCGCGGCACGCAGCAGGCCGGCCAGGGTCTCCCCGACGCGTACCACGAACCGGCTCGACACCACCGGCACGGCCGCGCCGACGAGCATCAGCGCCAACTGGAACCGGGTCACCGGCCGCCCCCACCGGTCCAGCCCGGTCTGGTACGCGTACGCGGCCTCGCCGACGTCGGCGATGTCGCCGACGTACGGCACGAAACCGAGCGCGATGTCGGCGGCGTCCATCAGCAGCGAGTCGAGGTAGCCGTACTGCCGGTAGCTGTGCGGTGCCGGGGTCAGCCCGACGAACTCCTGCGCCGTCTCGTCGAACCAGTCGGCCCGGCGCAGGTCGGTGTCGTACTCGAGCGGCTCCGGTTCCGGCTCGGCGAACGGATGGTCCCGGTCACCCGGGAAGAGGTCCTGCACCGACTCCGGCGCCAGCCCGCCCCACATCTCCTGGAAGACCGCGGTCCAGAAGGTCGGCGGCGCGGCCACCGCCCACGGAGTGAGCGGCAGGTCCGCCCGCCACGGCCGGGGCAGCGCGTCCGGCCGGTCGGTCACGTGCAGCTCGACGACGAACAGGTGACCGTCGACGGTTCCGGACAGCACCGACGGGTTGCCGGCGGCCGGCGTGTCGTTGTCGCTGAGGTTCGAGGTGATCGTGACGCCCTCGGTGACCCAGACCGTGACGTGCGCGCCGCCCCGGAACGGGCCGCCGAGCGCCATGTCCATGAACCGGCCCGTGAAGTACCGGACGTCGACGGCGTACGCGTGCGTACCACTTCCGGGCTCGACGGTCAGCTCGACGACGGCCGGCACGAAGCCGGTCGTCGGGCCGCCGACCGTGTCCGGGATGACGTCCGGCGAGGTCGGGTAGACCAGCAGCACCCCGTCCGGCTTCGGCTTCACGAACAGTTGCGGGTAGCCCGCCAGGTACTCGTCGGTGACCGGGCCGACGCACTCCTCGTCGTACGGCTCGATCTGGGTGCCGGCGAGCAGCAGCGCGGTGTCGATCATCGAGCCGAGCGGCGGGACGAGCGCGTCGTCCTGCACCCGGTGGACCCGCAGGTCCCACGGCCGGCGCACGGCCGGGTCGATCCGGTGCTCGATCGCCACGCCACGCCCGGCGACCAGCAGCACGGTCGGCCTGACCTGGCTGTCGCCGGGCACGTAGTCCCACGCGACGCTCGACTCCAGCCCCGGCCCGCCCTGCTCCGGGAACACGGTCCTGCGGCGCAGCGTGACCGGCGTGTCGCCCCAGATCCACAGCCGGACCGCGTCGACCGCGTCGCCGCTGGCCGCCAGTTGCTCGGCGGCGATCGGCTCCGGCGGCTCGCCGGGGTCGACGAGGCCGTCGATGAGGATCACGCCGCGCAGGACGAGGTCGAGCACCACGTCGAGCCAGACCGGCGCGCTCGCGCCCCGGTAGAGCCGCCGCTCGGCCTCGAACAGCCGGGTCGCCGCGCCGGTGACCTGCAGGTGCCAGGTCAGGGCGCTCCAGACCCCCCGGTGCATGGAGCCGGCGTCGAACGCGGGCTCGGCGGCGGCACCGCCCATGAGGAACAGCAGGTTCGGCGGACCGGCGCCGGCGCCGGGCGCGTGCAGGTCCCGGTCGGCGTACACCTGGCCGCGGAGGAAGCCGGTCGGGTTCGCGTACATCTGGTTGAGCGCGAGCTGGATCCAGAACTGGAGCATCGCGTCGGTGGGGTGCCAGTGCCGTGCGTCGAAGACCCACAGCAGCCCGCCGCCGTCGTCACGGGGCACGCCCCCGGAGTCGGGCACCCGCGACGTCAGGTCCGCGATCGCCGCGTCGACGAACGCGGCGATGTCCGACCGGATCTCCGGCGGCACCGAGTGGTCATCGGTGTACCCACCGGCGAACAGCGGGAAATCCAACCCGGTCGCGTAGCCGGCGGCGACCTGCCCGGCCAGGTCGTCGATCTCGGCGACGTCCAGCCAGATCCCCGGCCCTTCGTCGGGCAGGTCGGGGGAGACCGATGCGCCGGGCAGCAGCTCCAGCGTGTCCAGGTCGATGCTCTGCCAGTCGCCGTGGACCACCGGCCCGGGACCGAAGCCGATGTTGATCGCGTCCACCGAGTAGCCGTGCAGCGCGGCGACGCGCAACACCGGGCGCAGGGAGCTGACCAACTCGCCGTACGTCGGTCCGTCGAGCCACGCCGCCTCGGCCCACCAGGGCTGCCGAGCGAGGGTGGTGTCGTCCGGCCAGAACATAGTCCGGCACGCTAAGGATCGATGAACAGCGACACAACGGCTCCGCGCTAAGCCGACAGTGGGCGGCCGGCGTCGACCACGACCGGGACCGCACCGCCTCCGTGCGCGCCGCGGGGAAGGGGCTACGGCGCGGCGGCTCCGGTGTCGAGGGCGTCGCGGCAATCCCGGGCCAGCCGCCGCTGGCGGGTCAGCCGCTGCCACAACCCGAGCGGTGGCGCCAGGCCGGTGCGGGCAGGTGCCTCCTCGACGGTCAGCCGCGCGCCGGCCAGCCGGCCCCGGGTGGTCCACGGCGTCCAGCGTTCGAGGTCCGGCGCGGAGAAGTCGTGCCCGAGCAGCACCGCCGGGCCGGTCGCCGGTGACCGCCCGGCGAGGCTCGCCAACCGGATCGTGCCGTTCCCGTCGCCGAGCCGGCGCACCGTGTCCACGTGCAGGCACTGATCACCGGCGGCGACCGCCAGCACCTCGCCGGCCCCGCCGGCGCGAACGCCCACCGGGGCCGCCGCCACGACGTCGAGCACCAGGACGAGTCGCGGCAGGTACCACCAGTGCTCGCGGCGCAGCAGCGGTGAGTCGATGAGCGCGCGCGCCGGCGGGTACTTGCGCAGTTCCTGGGTGAGCAGCTCGGTTGCGAACAGGGTGCCGTCGCGGTCCTCGATCAGGCGGGGCCGGCCGGTCACCGCGACCGGTCGCCAGCCGCGCCCGGTGAGCCGGTCGTCGGAGGCGACAAGCGCGGCGACCGGTGCCGCGGCCACCCGGCGGGCCAGCGCCGCTTGGGCGTACGGAAACGCGACCGCGGGTTGGTCGCCGAGCAGTAGTGGGGTGACCGGGTGGGCGTGCGGCCGACCGCTGCCGTCCAACCAGGCCAGTTCGCCGACGGTGGCGGCCCGGATCGCGTGACGGGTGTCTGAGTCGACGTCCATGAGAACCCAGCCGATCGATTGCCATGGGATGTGATCCTCGTTACATTACCGGTCAAGGTTTTTCCCGATCAGCGTGGCGAGCGCCCGCCCCGGGCGGGCTGCAGGGAGGCAGCTATGCCCGCCATCGTCGTCGTCGCCGTGGTCATGGCGATGTTCGCGCTCGGCTACCGCTACTACTCGCGCTACCTCGCCGACCGGGTGTACGGGCTGGACCCCGCATACGTCACCCCGGCACACCGGTTCACCGACGGGGTGGACTTCGTTCCCACGAACAAGCACGTGCTCTTCGGCCACCACTTCACCTCGATCGCCGGAGCCGCGCCGATCGTCGGTCCGGCCATCGCCGTGTTCTGGGGTTGGGGGCCAGCGCTGGCCTGGGTGGTGCTCGGCACCATCTTCGCGGCCGGCGTGCACGATTTCGGGGCGCTCGCGGTCTCGGTGCGGCACCGGGCCCGCAACATCGGGACCCTCGCCTCGGACGTGATCAGCAAGCGGGCCCGTACCCTCTTCCTGCTCATCATCTTCTTCCTGCTCACGCTGGTGAACGCGGTCTTCGCGGTGGTGATCGGCAACCTGCTCGTGGCGTACCCGGGCGCGGTCATCCCGATCTTCGTGGAGATCCCGCTCGCCATCGCGATCGGGCAACACATCTACCGCACCCGCAGCGCCGCGCTGGTGCCCTCGATCGTCGGCGTGATCGCCCTCTACTTCCTGATCTGGGTGGGCAACATCTGGCCGATCGAGATCACCGGGCTGGCCGACACCCTCGGCTTCGAGCAGCCGCGGAACCTCTGGGTGATCATCCTCTTCGCGTACACCTTCATCGCCTCGCGCCTGCCGGTCTGGCTGCTGCTGCAGCCACGCGACTACATCAACTCCCACCAGTTGTTCATCGCCCTGGCGATCATCTTCGCCGGCCTGCTGGTCGGCATGGACCGGATCGTGGCGCCGCTGGTCAACGACGTGCCGGCCGGGTCGCCGAGCATCTTCCCGTTCCTGTTCATCACCGTCGCCTGTGGAGCGATATCCGGCTTCCACTCGCTTGTGTCGTCCGGCACCACCTCCAAACAGCTGGACAAGGAGACCGACGCGCGGTACGTGGGCTACGCCGGCGCGATCGGCGAGGGCAGCCTGGCGCTGGGGTCGATCGTCGCGGTCACGGCCGGCGTCGCCGCCAGCCGGGCCGAGTGGGAAGGCCTGTACGCCACCTACGCCGACGCGTCGGGCGGGGCGACCCGCAACTTCGTCAACGGCATAGCCGGCTTCGCCGAGAACCTGGGCGTCGACTTCCAGCTCGCGACCGTCTTCGCGGCGGTGGTGGTGATCTCGTTCGCCGCCACCACGATGGACACCGGCGTCCGGTTGCAGCGCTACATCGTCCAGGAGATCGCCGAACTGGCCCGCTGGCGGATGGCGTCGCGGAACCTGACCGTCGCCGGCCTGCTGGCCGTGGCCGCGCCACTCGCGCTCGCGTTGCTGCCCGGCGGCGGGGACGCCGGCTACACCTTCGGCGTGCTGTGGCGCCTGTTCGGCACCACCAACCAGCTCACCGCCGGCCTGGCCCTCGCGGTGATCGCGGTCTGGGTGCTACGCCGCCGGCGCAACCCGGCCGCGGTCGTCGTGCCGCTGGTCTTCCTGCTGGTGATGACCACCTGGGCGCTGATCGTGCAGTTGCGCGAGTTCATCGAGGCCGAGGAGTGGGTGCTGGCGCCGCTGGACGCGATCATCTTCGTTCTCGCGGTCTGGCTGATCGTCGAGGCGGTGCTGGCGCTGCGCCGCGCCAGCGGACAGACCGCCGACGCCGAACCGGTGCCGGGTCCGCGCCCGGCGGCGGACGGCGCGGAGCCCGAGCAGGGGGTCGGTGCCGGGTCCGGCGCCGGAGCCGAGACCGGTCCGGCCGACAACCGCCGCTGATGAGCCGGCACCGGGTCCTGCTGGTCCGCCCGTGGGACACGGCCCGGGCCGGCTCCGGCTGCTGCACCGGCGCGACCGAAATCTGCGCCGAGGGCTGGCACGAGGATCCCGCGGTGGCCCGCCGGCGCGCCGGCCAGCGCCCGTTGGGCGAGGTCTACCTGGCGGTACGTGCCGGCCTACCGCCCGAGGTCGAGGTGGAGATCGTCGACCCGCACAACACCCTGTTCCTGCTACCGGCAATGCTGCGGGACGGGCGCCGGCACCGCCGGCCGTGGCGGGCGCTCCTGCGGGACCTGGCACGCGCCCCCGGGTACGCGGCGATCATCGTGAACGGCCGGGTGCTGAGCGACGCCGGGCTACCCGCTCCGGAGCAGGCGCTGCGCCTCATCCGTCAGGCGCTCGACGCGCCACCACGCGAGGCCGGCCTCGGCTGAGCCCGCCCTCAGCGCCGGGGGCTGGTCGAGAGGCGCAGACCCGCAGGTGGTGCCCGGGTCATGGTTGTCGCCCGCTGCGCGTACCCTGACCGGGTGATCAGCAGGACGGCGCGTGCCTCGCTGGCGGCGCTGACGGCGGTCGTGGTCGGCGTCGGGGTGGCCGGGTGCGGTGCCGGGTCGGCCGACGCGGCGCCGGTGTGGCACGGGCCCGCGCCGGGGCCGACGTCGTCCGCCGCCGGGCCGCCGGCGCCGAGCGCGCCGGTCGAGGTGCGGCTGGCCTTCGCCGGTGACGTGCACTTCACCGGTCGCACCCTGCGCCTGCTGGACGATCCGGAGACGGCCTTCGGGCCGATCGCGTCGACGCTGCGCGACGCCGACGTCACGCTGCTCAACCTGGAGACGGCGGTGACCGACCGGGGCACCCCGCAGCCGAAGACGTACCATTTCCGGGCTCCGCGGACGGCGTTCGCGGCACTGCGCGCGGCCGGCGTGGACGCGGTGTCGATCGCCAACAACCACATCCTCGACTACGGCCGGCTGGGGCTTACCGACACGCTCGACGCCGCGGCGGAGGCCCGGTTCCCGGTGTTCGGTGCGGGCCGGGACGCCGACGCGGCGTACGCACCCTGGCTGACCACTGTGCGCGGGCTGCGGATCGCGGTGCTCGGCATGTCCCAGGTGCACGACCTGGCCGGGCCGTGGCGGGCGACGGACACCCGGCCGGGGGTGGCGATGGCGTTCGATTCCGCCCGGACCACCGCCGCGGTACGGGCGGCGCGGGAGCAGGCCGACCTGGTCATCGTCTTCATGCACTGGGGTGTCGAGGGCAGGTCGTGCCCGAGCGGGGAGATGAGGACGTTCGCCGGGAAGCTGTCCGCGGCCGGCGCCGACATCGTGGTCGGCACGCACGCGCACACGCTGCTGGCCGACGGCTGGCTGGGCCGCACCTACGTGCACTACGGGCTGGGCAACTTCCTCTGGTACGGCAACTCGCACAGCACCGACTCCGGGGTGCTGAACCTGGTCGTACGCGGCCGGACGGTGGTGGACAGCCGGTTCGTCCCGGCGACGGTCTCCGGCAGCGGCCAGCCGGTGCCGGCCACCGGCGCCGGCAGGCAGCGCATCCTCGACAAGCTCAGCACCGCCCAGCGGTGCACCGGCCTGGCGGCGAAGCGCCCGGCATAGCGACCGGTCAACGGGGCAGCGGCGCCCGGGTGCGCAGCAGCGCCGCGACCTGCTCGCACCACTCGCGGTTCTCCTGCTCGAACCGGCGGCCGCGCAGGCAGGTCAGGTACGGCCCGACGCGGTCGCTCGTCCGCAGGAACGTCTCCTCGTCCAGGTCGCCCCGGAGCCGCTGGAGCATCCGATCGAACAGCTCCACCTTCGCCGCCGCCGTGCCGGCCCGCTCGTCGAGTTGGGCGATGACCGGGGCCGGGTCCAGCCGGTCGACGGCCTGGACCATGACGAGCAGGTCCTCCCGGATGGACGTGGGCTTCGACGGCGTCGTGGTGAACGCGGCCAGCTCGGCGAGGCCGGCGTCGGTGACCGTGAACAACCGCTTGTTGGGCCGGTCCCGCTGGATGACCTGCCGCCCGGAGATCAACCCTTCGCGCTCCAGCCTGGTCAGCTCGGCGTAGAGCTGCTGGGGCACCGCGTACCAGAAGTTCGACAGCGACACGTCGAAGATCTTGGCGAGCTGGTACCCGCTGTACTCGCCGTCGAGCAGCGCCGCAAGCACCGCGTGACGCAACGCCATCGGAGCGCACCTCCCACTTCCCTCGGGGACATAGTCAATGATATGACTACTCCTGTTGTTGACTATAGGGAGGTCGCCGTGACGACCGTTGAGCGGTTCCGTGCCGCCGTCGAAGCCCGCGATCTGGCCGCGTTCGACGGGCTGTTCAACCCGGACGTCCGCTTCTTCAGCCCGGTGAAGTTCACGCCGTTCGAGGGAGCGCCGGCCGTCCACGGACTCCTCCGCGTGCTCCTGCGCACGTTCGAGGATTTCCGGTACGTCGGGCAGTTGGCCGGCGAGGCCGAGGCCGGCCCCGCAGACCGCCCGGTCGAATCGCACCTCCTGATCTTCCGCGCGACCGTGCGGGGCAGGCAGATCCACGGCATCGACCTGCTCCAGCTCGGCGACGACGGCCTGATCGAGCAGTTCACGGTCATGGTCCGCCCCCTGTCCGCCGTCACCACGTTGAGCGAGGCGGTCCTCGCCGGCCTCGCCGCCGACGGCATCGCCCCCTGACCCGGAAGGCCGCGCCATGAAACTCGGGTACACCACCGGCTACTGGTCCTCCGGCCCACCCGCCGGCGTCGCGGAGGCGGTGGCGGAGGCCGACCGCCTCGGCTTCGACTCCGTCTGGGCCGCCGAGGCGTACGGGTCGGACTGCCTGACCCCGCTCGCCTGGTGGGGCGCCAGCACCTCCCGCGTACGGCTGGGCACCAACATCATGCAGATGTCGGCCCGCACGCCGACCGCGGCCGCGATGGCGGCGCTCACCCTCGACCACCTGTCCGGCGGCCGGTTCGTCCTCGGGCTCGGCGCGTCCGGTCCGCAGGTCGTCGAAGGATGGTACGGCCAGCCCTACCCCCGGCCGCTCGCCCGCACCCGGGAGTACATCGAGATCATCCGGTCCGTCCTGGCCCGCACCGGCCCGGTCGAGTACGAGGGCGCCTTCTACCAGCTGCCGCACCGGGGCGGCACCGGGCTGGGCAAGCCGCTCAAGTCCACAGTCCATCCGCTGCGCACCGACATCCCGATCTTCCTCGCCGCCGAAGGGCCGAAGAACGTGGCGCTGGCCGCCGAACTCGCCGACGGCTGGCTGCCGCTGTTCTTCTCCCCGAAGGCGGACGGCTTCTACCGGGCCGCGCTGGCCGAGGGCTTCGCCCGATCCGGCGCCCGCCGCGGCCCCGACGATTTCGAGGTCGCCGCGACCGTGCCGATCGTCGTCGACGACGACGTGGAGCGGGCGGCCGACCGGATCCGGCCGTTCGTCGCCCTGTACGTCGGCGGCATGGGCGCCAAGTCGGCCAACTTCCACCGGGACGTCATCGCCCGCCTCGGCTACGAGCGGGAGTGCGACGCCATCACCGAGGCCTACCTGGCCGGCCGCAAACCGGAGGCGGCGGCCGCCGTGCCGACGGCGCTGGTGGAGGACATCGCGCTGATCGGGCCGGCCGCGAAGATCAAGGACGAGCTGCCGCGATGGCGCGAGACCGTGATCACCACCCTGCTGGTCCAGGGTGGTCCGCGACAGCTGCGCCAGATCGCCGAGCTGGTCAGCTGACGGAGCGCCGCCGGGCCGGCTGCCCGTCCGGCGGGCCGGCCGTCGTGGTCGCGCCGCGGCGACTACGGCAGCGCGACCGTGGCGACGAGACCCAGGTGGTCGGACGGCCAGCGGCCGTCGGGGGTGCGCCGCTCGGTGCCGAAGACCTCACTCGCCACCGGTACGACGGCGCCACGCACCAGCACCATGTCGATCCGGTGCTCGACGTCGTCGGCGGGTTCGGTCAGGTCGTCGCCCAGGCCGGCGGTGTAGCCCGGCTCGCCGGGATGCAGGACGGGCCAGGTGTCCACCAGGCCGCCGGCCACCAGGGTGAAGTACGCCAGCCGGTTGGCCGGCACGGGCAGTTCGGGCCCGGTGTTGAGGTCCCCGACGAGGATGACGCGCCCGTCGTGCCGCAGCGGGCCGGCCAGCAACTCCTCGGCCTGCCGTACCCGCACCAGGGGGTGAAACGCCTCCAGGTGGGTGTTCACGACCCGGAAGGACCGTCGACCGTGGACCACGTCCACCGCGGTCCATCCCCGGGTGCTCGTCACTGCGGGCAGCGGGGCCGGAAGCTGGATCTGCATGTTTTCGGCGAAGGTGCCCGACGACGTTCCGGTCACCTTCACCCGGCCGCCGTGCCGGACCAGGATGACATCGCGCATGGTGAGCCGGGCGTCCACGTTGTGCGGCGACCCGGCGGGGGCCTCCAGGTCCGCCTGCTCCTGGACCACCGCCACGCCGTACGGGTGGCCGGCGGTCGCCAACTCCCGCATCAGCAATGCGAGGTAGTCGTACCGGACCGTGGTGGCCGGCGCCGGGTCGAGGAAGGTCCCGGTGCGCCAGAGCGCCACCTCCTGCAGGCCGACCACGTCGGGTTTGTGTTCGCGGATCTCCTGCGCGAGCAGCTTCGCCCGGGCGGGGAAGTCGACCAGGTCCACATGGCTGAGCAGCGCCGCGTTCGCGGTCAGGAACGCCGGCAGGTTCGGCGCGGTCATCGACGGGGTTAGGTCGCCGCCGAGGTAGAGGTTGCGGGTCATCACGGTGATCTTGGGGCCCGCCTGGGCGGAGGCCGGCGGAGCGGCCAGCCCCAGGGTGCCCGCTACCAGAGCGGCGGCGGTGACCAGTCTGGCCAGTCGATGCAGGCGAGCCGTACCGTTCATGGCCCGGTCCTCTCCGTCGAGGGATCCACCGGAATCTCCCGTACGGTAGGGCCGGGACGTCCGCTCCGGGTACCAGCCGTTCGGGCGGTTACCGGCCCTCCGGCCTGGCCGGCCCGCGGAGAGGCTCGCCCTCGGCGCACACTGCGTCCCCGTCGCCGAGCCGCCGGTCGTTCCTCCTCGGTGCCGTTGCCTTCACTGTGGTGAATCGCGGGCCGCCCGGTCCGGGCGGCCCGCTTCGTCGGTGCCGGCCGCGAGCATCCTCGATCGGCCGTTCTGCTCCCTCAGAGACTGCGAGCGGTGATGTCGCCGTGGGAGGTGGTGGCGTGGATGGCGAGGTCGGCCGCGCCACTGTTCTTGAGGGCGTTGCTGACGCGGCCGTAGCTGGTGCCCGCGTCCAGGGTGGCCGAGACGCCGGCCGCGGCGGCGACCGAGATGTCGCCGGACCGGGTGGTGAGCACGACCGTGCCGCGCCGGGCCTCGGCGATCCGGATGTCGCCCCTCGGGGTGGTGATCTCCGCCGAGCCGTTGAGTCGCCCGACCTCGACGTCGCCGTCGATCGCGGTCAGGCGGACGCTCGCGGCCTCGTCGATCTTGATCTGGCGGTACGCGCCTTCGACGGCGACGTCACCGAGGCGCCCGACACCGCGGAACTCGGCGCCGGCAGCCTTGGCCTCGACCCGGGAGCCGGCGGGCAACTGGACGGTGACTTCCACGCACCCGGAGGGGCCGACGAGCCGGTTGGCGGTCGGGGCTGTGACCCGCAGGACGCCGTCGGTGCAGGCGACTGTGGTCTGCTCGGCGGCCTTCGTGTCCCGGCTCCTGGCGGGGTCGGCGGGCCGGACCTCGACGGTGGTGTCGGGACGGTCCGCGGCGATGAACTGGATGCGCCCGGCGGGGATGTCCAGGATGGCCCGGATCGGAGCGGGGGTGTCGAACTGCTGCATCGTGCTCTCCGTTCGTCGTTTTCTATATCGGAAACGCTACGTTGCTTCGCGATTGCCGGCAACTGGTTCGTTGCGTTGTATTGGCAAAATCCCAGCTCAAACAAGTTAATTCATTGCAACTATCTACGAGGTAATGCAACGGTTTCGCGTCGGGGCGTTGCAATGAACTGGGCTGAACGCTACTGTGTCAGCAAGAGCGGCCATGAAAATCAAGGAGATCTCGATGCCGGGAGGCAGGCTCACCCAACCGGAACGCCAGCAGATCGCGCTGGGGCTGGCCGACAGCCTTCCCTACGCCGAGATCGCCCGACGGCTCGGCCGTCCGACGTCGACGGTCACACGGGAGGTCATGCGCAACGGCGGCCCCACCGCCTACCGCGCCGACCTGGCCCACCGGGCCACCGAGCGCCGTGCCCGCCGACGCAGGCCCGCACCTTCCAGAGCGGCGGAGTCGGTCGCCCTGCCGCACGGACGCGACGCCGAGGCCGTGGCCGAGTACGAGGAGAGCTTCACCACCGTCCTCATGACCTCGGGCCTGCCCAAGATGGCAGCCCGGGTGCTCACCTGCCTGTCCACCACCGATTCGGGTAGCCTCACCGCGTCCCAACTCGCGCAGCGCCTGCAGGTCAGCCCGGCGTCCATCTCCAAGGCGATCGCCTTTCTGGAGAGCCAGAGCCTCGTCCGCCGCGAGCGCGACGAACGCCGCCGCGACCGCTACGTCGTCGACGACGAACTCTTCTACCAGGCGACGATCGCCAGTGCCCGAGCCAACGACCAGCTCGTCGAGACCGCACGCCAGGGCGTCGCCATACTCGGCTCCCACACTCCCGCCGCCGCCCGCCTGGAGAACATCGCCCGCTTCCTCGACTTCATCAGCGAGAGCATCATCCGCGCTGCCGGACAGGCCCGCGAGATCCTCCACACCAGGCCCGCCACGACCTCGAACGACACCGCTCGGGTGAGCGCCCGCAGACGCTGACCCGTGCCGCGCTCGTCCAGGCCGCACTCGCGATCCGGGACAGCGGTTGACGTACGACGTGGGCGGTCAGCGGTCCCGGGTGTTGAGCCGGGCGGCCTGCCGCGTCAGGTGGTCGCGCTCGGCGAGGTTCGGGGCCGCTCGGGCCGCCTCGGCGTACAGGCGGGCGGCCGTCGCCAGGTTGCCGTCGCGTTCGTGCAGGTACGCGGCCACCGCCGGGTAGCGCGGCAGCGAGTCGTCCAGCGCTGCGAGCGCCGCCAGCCCGGCGCGCGGACCGTCGGCCTCGCCGACGGCGACCGCCCGGTTCAGCCGGACGACAGGGCTGTCGGTCAGGCGCGTGAGTTCGTCGTACCACTCGACGATCTGCACCCAGTCGGTCTCCTCGGCGGTGGGCGCGTCGGCGTGCAGCGCCGCGATGGCGGCCTGGGCCTGGAACTCGCCCAGCCGGTCACGGGCCAGGGCCGCCTGCAGGATCTCGATGCCCTCGGCGATCGATGTGGTGTCCCAGCGGCGACGGTCCTGCTCGGCGAGCGGCACCAGGCTGCCGTCGGACGCGATCCGGGTGGCGCGGCGGGCGTGGTGCAGCAGCATCAGGGCGAGCAACCCCGCCACCTCGGGGTGGTCGATCACGGCCGCGAGCTGCCGGGTGAGCCGGATGGCCTCGGCGGCGAGGTCGATGTCGCCGGAGTAGCCCTCGTTGAAGACGAGGTACAGCACGCGCAGCACGGTGGCGACGTCGCCGGGCCGGTCGAAGCGTGCGCCGGAGACGGTGCGCTTGGCCCGGCTGATGCGCTGCGCCATCGTCGCCTCGGGTACGAGGTAGGCCTGGGCGATCTGGCGCGTGGTCAGACCGCCGACCGCGCGCAGCGTGAGCGCGACCGCGGACGACGGCGTCAGGGACGGGTGGGCGCACCGGAAGTAGAGCTGGAGCGTGTCGTCGACCGCGGGCGCGGGCCCGGGCGGCGGCTCCTCGTCGACGAGGTTCTCACGCCGGCGGCGGGCGGCATCGGCCCGGGCCGCGTCGAGGAACTTCCGCCAGGCCACCGTGACCAGCCAGCCCTTCGGGTCCCGTGGCGGATCGGTCGGCCACCCGCGGAGCGCCTCGACCAGCGCGTCCTGCACGGCATCCTCGGCCGCCGCGAAGTCGGCTCCGCGGCGGACGAGGATGCCGAGCACGGTCGGCGTGAGGCTCCGGAGCAGGGCCTCGTCCATCAGGTCACTCCGTGATGGTGGGCGGCGCGGTCAGGAAGGGCCGCAGCTCGAGCCACTCGTGGATGGGCTTCCCGCCCGCCCCGGGAGCGGCCGACAGCTCGCCGGCCAGCTCGAGGGCACGCTCGTAGCTGTCGACGTCGATCACCATCCAGCCGGCGATGAGGTCCTTGGTCTCCGCGAACGGGCCGTCGGTGACCGGTGGGCGTCCGTCACCGTCGTACCGGACGAACGTCCCCTCCGGTGCGAGCGCCTGACCGTCGACGAACTCGCCGGTCTTCTCGAGCCGGGCGGCGAAGTCGTGCATGTACTGCACGTGCGCCGAGATCTCCTCCGGCGTCCACCGGTCCATCGGCACGTCGTTGACCGCAGCCGGAGCGCCCCGGTAGTGCTTGAGCAGCAGGTACTTGGCCATCCTGGTTCTCCTCGTGCTGGTGCGACCCGATCGGGTCACGTTCAACCCGGGGACGGAGCTGGATCCGCGTTCTCGACATCCCTGCCCGACCTTTTTTTCGCGATCTCGAAGGCGGCACCGGAGCAGGGCGGCGCGGTCTGCGGCGCTCCCGCCGCGTCCGGCATCGGGCTAGTTGCCGTGCTGGCGGCGCACCATCTCGTTGATCCAGACGGGTGCGAACGGTGACGTGCAGCCGGGAGAGGTCGGGTAGTCCTTGAGCACCGCCAGACGCTCGCCGATGTCGATCGCCCGCGCCCGGTGCTCGGCGTGTTCGATCCCGATCTGCGCCAGGCAGTTGTTCATCGCCCACTGCAGGCGATTAGGGGCGCCCTTCATCTCCGCCTCGATGACGTCGAGCAGGCCCGCGAGGTCGAGGCCCTCCGGCTTCCGCGCCACGCGCTCGGCCGTCAGCGCCCAGCCGGCACTCGCGACCACCGGATCCGGATCGGCGGACCAGGCCCGGCGCAGCTCCTCGGCGTGCGGGTTCTTCCTGACCACATAGTTGACGAGCCAGTCCTGCACCTTCGGGGCGCGTGCCGCGCGCAACATCCCGTCCAGCTCGTCACGCCCGAACGCCTTCGGACGGCAGATCAGGATCGCCAGCAGCCGCGCCGCCGTGTCGCCGGTCTCCCAGAGCTGGCACGCGAGGTCCTGCTGCGTCTTCAACCGCTTCGCGACCGCGCGCAGCCGGCTGAGATTCACCCCGTGATCGTCGCCGTGTCGCTCGTTGACCTCGCGTGCCCGCGGATCCTCCAGCCCGGCCAGCTCGACCATCACCTCGGCCAGCGTCGTCTCGGCCACCTCGACCTCCCGCCCGTCACCTGCCTGATGCAGCCTACGACCGCTGTCGGCTGCCGGTCGTGCTCGGGCTGGTGCCACCATGTGCGTATGACGGCATGGCGGGACGTCGAACGGGCAGAACCGGAGTTCGCGCAGCGCGTACGGGCGCTTTTTGACGCTCACCGGCACAAGACCATCGCCACCCTGCGGGCCGACGGGTCGCCGCGGATCTCCGGAATCGAGGCGGTGTTCGAGGACGGTGAAATCCTCTTCGGTTCGATGCCGAACGCGCGCAAGGGCGCGGATCTGCTTCGGGATCCACGCTTCGCCCTGCACAGCGCCACGGTGGACCCGGTCGAGGGCTCGGAGGCGACCTGGCCGGGAGAGGCGAAGATCTCCGGTCGGGCGACGGCTGCCGGACCAGCCACCGGGGGACCGGACGGCGACCGCTTCCGGGCCGACATCGCCGAGGTCGTGCACACCCACCTCAACCAGGAGGCGACGATGCTCGTCGTCGAGTGGTGGACCCCGGCGCGCGGGCTGCGGAGGATCGAGCGCGGCTGACAGCGACGCGCTCGGGTGCCGTCGTCCGGCCGGACGACGGCACCCGAGGCCGGTGAGTGGCTGCTATCCCCCGAGCGCGCCGGGAGACTGGTCGCGTGCGGGGTAGCCGAGGACCTCCACGAGATCGCCCGTCGTCGCGGCGAAGGCCTCGTAGATGTCATCGTCGAAGTGATTGCGCCAGTCGCCGGCCTTGCCCTTGCGGTAGTGGGAGATCTGGCCTGAACTTTCCCGGTCCTTCCGCATTTTCGAGAAGCTGTAGCGGGAGAGGAGCGCCTCCAGCTCGGACGGCGGCAGGGCGATCCCGCAGTGCCGCATCAGCTGGTCCATTTCCTTCAGCTGGTGTTCGCCGGTCAGGTTCTCGTACCGAAAGAGGCGGACCTTCTCGGAACTCGGCGCAACTGCCCACGATCGGAGCTGCTTGAAGGTGTATCGCTCGGAGAGGCGGTTGATGACGTACAACAGCCCTTCCTTCTTCGGCTTCTCCTGGAGGATCTTCCGCACCTGGGGGATGTCTCCCATCGGTGCGTGGGAGTTGCGAAGGGAGTAGTAGCTGGAAACGACGATGTCGCGCGGGTCCCGAATGACGAAGAAAGCGCGATGGTTGTCGGGCTTGACGATCTGCTGAAAGCGCGGATACGAGTGGAAGAGCGCCAACGCCGCCCGGCCACGCGGGACGAGCGGGAGGGGGCGCCGCTTGTAGAAGCGCGGGTCGAAGGGCAACAGCCCGGAATAGCGATAGACGACAGGATCGCTGAACAAGGCCTTGATCCACTGGCTGCCGGTCTTGTGGACCGTGCAGTGGTAGACGTTGTCGAACTCGCACCGGGCGACCACCGGAACGGTGAGCCGCATTCTTGCGTTGTGCGTTTCGAGTTGTGCGCGCCGTGCCAATCTGCGAATGTCGTTGGGCGAGTGGTGCTTGACGAACCCGACGGCTCGATTGATCATCGTCCAAACCTTATCCGTGGCCTGCGAAGCAGGGAGATCTCCGCCTCTTGTTCACGTGGACCGTGTCGGTGAAAGATCCAGGCTTCGCCTTCTCCATCCGGTACGCCGACATGCCGCTAGGAATATCGCGTATGGTCCTATTAATGTCAATCCTTGCGGTGCGTAGCTGGCCGGTAGCGCGTCGACCCGCGACGTCCCGCCCCGTTGGTACCACCGATCGCCCCCGCGCCGAAGGCGCTGCCGAAGTTGGCGTCGGGATCGGCGCGGCCCGACGGTCGCTGCGGCAGTGGTCCGGGTGGTGTTAGATGAGCGGCCAGGACTGGCGGGACGAAGGGCGCGGGGGCGGATGGACACCACGGTGACGGAGCCGGTGCGGGCGTACGTCGAGGCGACCGGACAGCGGTTGCAGGGCGACGGCTGCGAGGTGAAGACCGAGGACTGGGGCGGCGTGCCGGTGCTGGTCGGTTACCGCAGCGACTTCAAGCTCAGATGGATGGCCACCAAGCTGCACCTGTTCACCATCGCCGCACCGGCGGCGCTCATCACGGCCAGCGCGGTGGAGACATTCACCAACTCGGCGCTGGACTATGTGCTGGCCCGCAAAGGGCAGCTGCGCGGCCTGCAGAACGGGGTCGCCGTGTTCCCGGCGCTGGTGGGCACCCAGATCGAGCCGCCGGCGTCGGCCTGGGCGCAGGAGAATCAGCGGGTGCGGTTCGCGGCGCTGGCGCGCCCGGTCGTGGTGGACGCCAGCACCGGGACGGCTGCCTGCTTCCGTGGCAACGCGGCGCTCGGCTTCGTCTTCGCCGCCCACCTCCGCCGCAAGCTGGACACCTACTTCCCGGCTACCTGATTCCCTGATCCGGCAGAATCGTGAACCTTCCCGATGACCACGGCGAACGCCGAGGCGGGGGTCGCCGATACCGTCGTGGGGTGATGATCCCGCTGGCGTCCGGTCGAGAGGCAGACGTCTTCGCCATCGACGAGCAGCGGGTTCTTCGTCGCTACCGCGACGGCGGCGACGTCGCGGCCGAGGCGCGGATCATGGCGTACGTGGGCGGCTTCGGCTTCCCGGTGCCGGCGGTGTACGACGCGCACGGCAGCGACCTCGTGATGGAGCGGCTCCACGGGCGCACCATGCTGGCGGCGTTCCTCGCCGGTGAGCTCGACGCGGTGGCCGGGGCCGTCTGCCTGGCCGATCTGCACCGCCGACTCCACGCGTTGCCGCCGCTGCGGGGCCGACGCGGGGACGTCGCGATCCTGCACCTCGACCTGCATCCGGAGAACGTCATCTTGACGTCACGAGGACCGGTCGTCATCGATTGGCGCAACGCCACCGAGGGGCCTCCGGACCTCGATGTGGCGATCTCCGCGGTCATCCTCGCCGAGGTGGCCACCGAGGTTGCGAACCCCCTGGCTCCGGCGGCCGCCACGCTGCTGCACGCCTTCCTCGACCGCGTCGATGGTGATCCGCTCACCGCCCTCGACCAGGCTGTGGCGATGCGACGCGACAACCCGACGCTGACCGGGAGCGAGCGGGAGCGACTCGGAGCCGCCGCCGCCCTGATCAGTGGTCGTCGATAGGAGGGAGTCTCGCATGGATGCTCTGTGGCGTCGTGCCGCCGACCTTCTCGGCGACGCCCGGCGGGTCGTCGTCTTCACCGGCGCCGGGATCTCCGCCGAGAGCGGTGTGCCCACCTTCCGGGACGATCTCACCGGTTTGTGGGCGCGCTTCGACGCCGCGCGGCTCGCCACCACGGAGGCGTTCCACGCCAACCCGGACCTGGTCTGGGGGTGGTACGAGTGGCGGCGCGCCCGGGTGCGGTGCGCCGAACCCAACCCGGGGCATCGGGCCATCGCCGCCATCGCGGACCGGGTGCCCGGCAGCACGGTCGTCACCCAGAACGTCGACGACCTGCACGAGCGGGCCGGCACCCGGGACGTCATCCACCTGCACGGCAGCCTCTTCACGCCGCGCTGTGCGGCGGCGGGTCACCCGGCGAGGTTCGAGGACGTTCCGGCCGGCGAGGCTGCGCAGCCCGACGAGGGCCGGCGGATCCCGCCGCCGCGATGCGCGTTCTGCGGGTCGCCCGTCCGCCCGGGTGTGGTGTGGTTCGGGGAGGCGTTGCCGGAGGCGGCGCTGGCCGCCGCGGTCGAAGCCGCCGCGGCCTGTGACCTGCTCCTGACGGTCGGCACCTCCGGGGTCGTTTACCCGGCCGCGGAGATTCCCCGGATCGCGGCCCGCTCCGGCGCCACCGTGATTCAGGTGAACCCGGAGCCGACCCCGCTCGACCGGGTCTGCGCCGTCAACCTGCGGGGCACCGCGGCAGGTGTGCTTCCGTCCCTGGTCGCGGCTGCTTGGCGGACAGCCCGGGGGAGCTGACGGTCGTCCCGCGAGCGGGCCGGAGGACCGCGCCGGTCAGGCCCCGTCGAGGTCGGTGCAGTACGCGACGGACGCGTCGTCCGCGCGCACCCCGGTCCGCGCCTCCGCCTGCCGGACCCGCCGGATGACCTCGGCGGGGCCGCTCGACGCCAGCACGGCCAGCGCCCCGGGCCAGTCGGTCAGCCCGAACCGGTCCACGATGCGGCTGGCCCCGTTGCTGAGCAGGGCGGCGCCGGCCAGCTCGGCGACCGGGCAGCTTCCGGTGGTCGCCTCGTCCGCCGCTCGGGGGTCGTCCTTGGCCAGCCAGAAGCCGCCCGGACGGTTCCGGTTGGCGCGCAGATCTCGCAGGAGCCGGTGGTACTCGTCGCTGCCCGCGACGGTGGCCTCGACGGCCGCCTGGTACGACCGGCTGATGACCACCTCGCGGGGGTCGGTGACGACGAGCGGATCGCCGTCCGTCCGGTCCAGCACGACGAACGAGTCACCGAGCACCAGGTAGTCGACGAGTGCGCCGCACCGGCGCAGAACGGCCACGGTGGCCGACGGGCTGACCGGGTTGGTGACGTCGCAGGTGTCCCGGTGATCGTCGGTCACCCGGTCGATGGCCTCGGCGAGCAGCGCCGGCAGGCTGCGGTCGGGCGTGAGCGACAGGAGGCCGAGGAGGGTGCCGCCCAGCCGGGTGGCGTACCAGGCCACGCCGTGCCGGCAGATCGCCTCGGTGCCGGGGATGCCGGCGCCGTCGACCAGCACCACTGCCGTAGGCACGGCGCCGGTGAAGTCCTCGTTCACGCGGCCGGGCCGGGCCGCGGCGCTCGCCATCGTCACCCGCACGGCACACCTCCCGAACCGAACGCGTCGATGCTGTCACATGATCGAACTGTCCTCCGGCCATGACTGCGACTCGTCGAGCGGGCGCGACACGGTAGGGAGGGTCGGCGAGCGGTCAGGCTCAGGCGGCTGTGCGGTCCCGGTGGTGGGCCGAACCCGGGTACGGCGGGGGCAGCAGCCGCAGGGCGGGTGCCGTCGTCTCCTCCTCCGCCGGGATACGCCAGCGGGGTCCGTCGGGGCGGGCCCGGGTGGCGGGGCCGCCCGGGCGCAGGCCCGGCCGGGACATGGCGACCACGATCGCGTAACCGGCGAGCAGGATCGCGTGGCTGACCAGGCGTGCGGTGTCCACGCGGCCGGTCACCAGGTCGTTGATCGACAGCAGCACCAGCGTGCCGACGAACGCGCTCAGCGTCGGCACCAGCCCGGTCGGCGGGGTCCGGCGGGCCGCCACGAACAGGAAGCCGGCACCGACGGCCACGTTCCAGGCGGCCGCCTCGTGCCACAGGTGCCCGGACGCCAGCGGGCCGCCGGCGTGGATGTGCGGGCCGGCAGCACCCCGGCCGATCTGCACGAGACCCAGGACCACCTGCAACGCCCCGATGAGCCCGAGCGCCGCTCGCAGGGTCAGCGCCAGGCGCTCCCGCCACGGCCGCCGCGCCCGCTCGGGCAGCGCGGCCAGGATCACGTCGGTGAGGTCGGGGCCGGTCACGCTTACCGACAGCCGGGCCCGGCGGGTCACCGCCGCCGCCTGGTCGAACCACGCCCGGCACTCGCCGCAGCCGGCCAGGTGGGACTCGGCCGCCGTACGCTCGGCGGGCGTCTCCTCGCCGTCCAGCTGCGCCGACAGCACCTCACGCCACTGCTCACACCCCATGTACCGGTAGTCGTACCGGCGGCGGCGTTGGTTCCCGCGACCGGTGCGGCACTCGTCACGCCGCCGCAGGTCGCGGGCCCTCGGCGGGACGGCGGTGTCCCTCGACGGCTCAGCCGGCGGCGCCACCCCGGGTCCGCGGGCCGGGTCGCGCGTTCACGGCGGCGACCAGGTCCTCGCGGGCGCGGGCCACCCGGGACCGGATCGTCCCCACCGGGCACCCGCACACCTCCGCCGCCTCGGCGTAGGACAGCCCGAGGACCTGGGTGGCGACGAAGGCCTCCCGCCGGTCGGCCGGCAGCCCGGCGACGAGCCGCTCCAGCGCGACCTGCCGGTCGAAGCCGCTGCGAGCCGGGTCCGCGGCGTCGTACGAGTCCGACATCGGCACCGTCCGTGGACGCGACGTCGCTGCCCGGACGTGGTCGACGGCGACCCGGCGGGCGATGCTGAGCAGCCACGTGCGCGCCGAGGAGCGCCCCGCGAACGACGGAAGTGACCGCGTCGCGCGCAGGTAGGTCTCCTGCGCCAGGTCGTCGGCCTCGGCCGGTGAGATCAACGTGGCGAGGAAGCGGCGGACCTGCTGTTGCGTCGCCCGGACGAACGAGGCGGCGGCGTCCCGGTCACCCCGGCCCGCGTCGAGCGCCCACGCGGTGACCTGCGCGTCGTCTACCACCTGGGGCACCTCCCGATCGTCGTCCTACTACCTCCAGTAGTAGTCCCGACCGTAGCCTACGGCACTCGTAGGTCGCTGGTCACCGGACAGATACGGAATGCACCCGGCCCCGGATCATTCACAGCGGCCGCACATTCACCGCACAGCCGTTCCGGCGCCGACAGCGGTGACGGCAGCCGCAGGCACGATCGGCGCGCCGCACTGATCGGCGTACCGACTCGTCAGCCGGCGGCGGGCTGCAGACCGCTGACGAACGCGGCGAACGTGGCCCGCTGCTCCTCGGTCATCAGATCCTTCGGGATGGTGACGGCCTGCATCTTGCCGAACATGACGTACCAGGCCTCAGGGGTCTCGGTGGCACGGTCGAGGCCGCTCCACCGGAGTCGCGACTCAGCGAGCGGATTGGTCAGAGTGACCCACTCGTCGTCCAGCGTCAGGTGGAACCCCTTCCGGATCACGTCCGACTGCATGCGCATCGACTGAGCCACCGTGATCGGTTCGATCGTGAACGCGAACAGCAGCCCGAGGACCAGCGGAACGTAGGGCAGCGCCGACGACGGGTCCAGCGCCACCAAGGCCAGACCGACGACGGCCAGCACCCCACCCAGGATGCGGAGGGGCTTCATCTGCGGACGGAGAATGAACTGGAGGGTGCGCCGGAGCTGCTTCTCGTCGTAGGGGACCCACATGGAGATCTGCACCGGCGAATCCTAGGCCGTCACGGGTGTCCCTGTGTGTGCCAGACGGGGAGTCACATCGTGGCCGGCGAGGTGAGCCACCGGTGCAGCGTCGTGGCCAGTCGTACGGGCTGGTCCAGGTGGACCAGGTGGCCCGCTCCGCCGATCAGCGCGAGCCGAGCGCCCGGGATGAGCTGGGTCAGGCGGTGGGCGCGGTCGACCGGTATCCACGTGTCGTTCTCACCCCACACCACCAGGACCGGCAGGTCCAGACGTGGATAGAGCCCTTCGATCTCATCGGTGTGGACCTGGTCCGCCTGCGCGATCTGCCGGTAGAACGCCGCCTGCCCGTCGGCGCCGAGCCAGGGCGAGACGAGGGCCTGCATCTGCTCCGGGGTCAGGCCGACGTGACTGGCTCCCGCGAGGTAGGCGCGGAGCGCCCCTTCGTGCACGGCGCTCGGGAGCGCGCCGAAGACCTCGGCGTTGTCGCGGACGAGACGGAAGAAGTCCGAACCCCAGGGGGCCAACGCCACGACGTCGACAAGCGCCAGCGACGCGAATGCAGCCCCGTGCAGGAGATGGGCCCGCAACGCGACGGCGCCGCCGTAGTCGTGCGCCACCACGTGCGGGGACCGCAGCTCCCAGTACGCGAGGAGATCGGCCAGCAGCTCACCCTGGAGATCCAGCGACACCCGTGATCGGGATTCTTGGAGGACCGTCCGTAGCCGGGCATGTCCCAGAGGTGGACCGTGAACTCGTCGCTCAGCGCCTCGGCGAACGGGCCCCACAACTGCGAGGACCACGGCGTCCCATGGCAGAACACGACGTCGGGCCCGGAGCCCGTGCGACGCCACCGCACTTCCCGCCCGCGCCACTCGAACACATCCGTCAGATCCATCCGGCCAACCCTGCCAGACGCGACCGGGGCACCGCGCCGATGCGCTACGTGGGCCTACTGCTCGGCCCGGCTCAGACCCGCGGGCAACGTGCTGTCGTCGACGTCACCGACGAGGGATTCCGGGGCGCGCATTCGCCAGGCGTCGGTGACCAGCTCGGTCAGGCGAGCCACGCCCACCCGCTCCAACCGCACCATGACCAGGGGCAGCCCGTCGTACGCGGGCGTGGTGAAGAACAGCTCCGGCTCGCCGAGGAGCAGCGCCTGCTTCTCCGCCTCGTCGCCGACGTACAGCACCGCGATGTCGGTCCGGATGCGGCGCGGCTTGCCGGGGACGCGCTCGGGATAGGACCAGACGAAGCCCTTGTCGCCGACCCGGAAGTCGAAGCCCTCGCTGTCGATCTCGACCACGTGCGGCAGCGCCAGCGCCAGCCGGCGAACGTCGTCGGCGTCAGCCATCGAGATCACTCCCGGAAACCGCGCCCTGCATGGCCACAGCCTATCCGCCGCACCGCCGCTGACGGCGCGCACAGCCGACGACGACCGGACGGTCACCGGCTACCGAAGGGCGAACGGCCTACTGCGGCGGCGGGGGAGTCAGCCAGGCGAGGGGTTGCCCGTTGAGGGCGGCGTCGGCGAGTCGGTGGGCGCTGGCGGTCTTGAGCGCCGCTCGTGAGCTGTCGATCCAGCGCTGGACGTTGTCGATGCCCTGATGCCGGTACTCGACTGCTTGGACGAGGCATTCCAGCTTGTCGGCGTCACGCGCGACGACGGCTTCGAGCGTCTCGCCGGCTTCGTACTCCGCGACGGCGGCGGTGATGACGTCGACGACGGCGGGCGGGCAGCCGGCGACCTGGTCGGCGGTGACGGCGGTGTTGGGTACGGCGGTGAGGTAGCGCTTGGCGATGTGCGGGATGTCGGTGATCCGGGTTTCCTGGGTGTCGTGCAGGACGCACAGCATCGACACCCGGGCTGGGTCAGCACCTTCCGACCAGGAGGACCCAGCGGGGTGCGCGATCCGTGAAGTCGAGGAGGAGACGGGCTGGCGACCGACCGAGCCGTCACCGCCGTCCTCCAAGCAGGTCCGCCAGCACAAGCAGGCCCACCTGAGAACGAGCAGCCCCGGGTCCGGGTCCGCCGGCTGCCGCTGTGACGGTAGGGGAGGCGCGTGGTCAGTTGGCCGCGGCGCGGTACGCGGCGAGCAGCGCCGGCACCCCTCCGGTCCACGGCGCGCCGTGCCCCGGAACGACCCAGTCGGCTTCGATGTTCTCCACTCGGGTCAGCGCTTCGGCGGCGGCGGTCGGGTCGTCGGTGAACGGTGCGGGCTGCGGTCCGGTCGTCCCGGTGAGCACGTGCCGGGTGGTGAGTGCGTCGCCGACGAACAGCGCGCGTACGGCGGGCACGTGCACGGCGACGCTTCCGGGGGAGTGCCCGGGCAGGCTGATGATGCGCGGGGCGCCGGGCAGGGGCAGCACGTCGCCGTCGCGGAAGACGTTCACCTCGGTCGGGTGCCGGGTCTTCAGGCCGCCCTTGCCGGCCGCGTACGCGAGGAACCGAATGGTTGGCGCGAGCCGGACCTTTCCCCAGGCGGGCTTGGTGCTCTCCGCGCCGCGCGCGCGGGCGGCGTCGGCCTCGTGCACGTACACCGGGACGCCGTTCTCGGCGCGCAGCCGCTCGGCGAACCCCAGGTGGTCGGTGTCGCCGTGGGTCAGGACGATGCCCCGCACGTCGTCGAGGTCGCGGCCGGCGGCGCGGAGTTCGGCGCGCAGCTCCTTGTAGTGGCCGGCGAGGCCGGCGTCGATGATCGTGACGCCGTCGGGAGTGATGATCAGGTGGACGGCGACGATGTCGTTGCCGATGCGGTGGAGGCCGGGTGTAAGTTCCATGATGGCTACTATAGTTAGCCATCATGGCTACGAGCAATAGCCATGGGATCCGGAGGGAGGTGTCGGTGCCCACACCCGAGCGCACCACGACCGAGGCGATCATCGCCGCGGGCCGGGCGATCGTCGAGGACGGAGGGCTGGACGCGCTCACCATGCAGGCCGTCGCGGCCCGCGTCGGCGTGCGCGCCCCGTCGCTCTACAAGCGCGTACGCGACCGGGACGAACTCGTCCGGCGAATCGTCGAGGCGACCGTCGAGGATCTTGGCGCCCGGCTCCGGGCCGCCGCCGAAAGCACGGGCAACGACCCCGGCGAGGCGCTCGTCCGGCTCGCGCTCGAGCTGCGCTCGTTCGCCCACGAGCGGCCCCACGGCTACCGGCTCGTCTTCGGCCCACTACCGCCCGGCGCACGCGCCGAACCCGACCTGCTCGCTCGGGCGAGCGCCCCGGTGCTGGACGCCGCGCGGCGACTGGCCGGTGCGGAGCACGCGCTGGAGGCGGCACGCACGGTGACGGCGTGGGCGAACGGGTTCCTGTTCATGGAACTCGCCGACGCGTTCCGGCTCGGCGGCGACGTGGACCGGGCGTACGCCTGGGGTGCCGCACGGATCGTCGACGCGATCGCCCGCTGACGGCGCGCGACCGGCTCCGCCGCCGGGCGCCCCGGCCGCGATCAGGCCGGCGCGGTCAGCCGGCCGGCCGCGGCCAAGCGGCGGACCACGGCCGCGTGCGGTACGGCGTGGCTGGTGCGCCCGCCCGGGCCGCGCGTGGTCGTGGCGGTGACCAGCGAGTTGAGCAGCGCCTCCTCGACCGAGTCGAGAACGGCGGCGAAGATGGGGTTGATCTGCGAGTCGGGAATCAGGGGCCGGTCCGGTGGTGCCGTGCTGAACGCGATCGCATAGTCGCCGCTGCCGTTGCTGTACGACGCGCCGACCCGGCCCATGGCGAAGATGGCCCGCCGGGCGAGGCGACCGAGCTGCCGGGCGTCCAGGGGCGCGTCGGTGGCCACCACGATCATGCAGGAGTTGCCGGCCGGCTCGGCCCGGTCGGCGGCCGGGATCAACTCCGCGACCGGCATCGGGACACCGAGCACGGTCAGCACGCCGCCGAAGTTGGACTGGGTGAGGGCACCCACCGTCACCGGGTCACCGGCTCCCGGCACCACCCGGGACGCGGTGCCGATCCCGCCCTTGTACCCCAGGGCGGTGGTGCCGGTCCCGGCGCCGACGCAGCCCTCCGCCGGCGGATCGGCGGACGCGCCGTCGACGGCGTCGAGCACGTGCCCCTCGGTGATCGGACGCCGGCGGATGTCCGAGAGGTGCCCGTCGTTGGTCTCGCCCACCAGAGGGTTGAACGACACGCGGTCGGGCCGGCGCTCCATCAGCCAGGTGAGCAGCGCGTCCGCCGCCCGGAACACCGACAGCGTGGCGGTGAGGACGATCGGCGACTCCAGCACGCCCAGCTCGTCCACCTGGGTCGAGCCCACCAGCTTCCCGTAACCGTTGCCCGCGTACACGGCGGCGGGCAGGGACCAGCGCCCCGGACCGAGCTGGCTCGGCACCACCGCCGTGACCCCGGTGTGCAGGCCACCACCGTCGTCCACGGTGGTGTGACCGACCAGGACGCCGGGGACGTCTGTGACGGCGTTGTGCGGCCCGGTGGGCAGCGGCCCGACGACGATGCCGAGGTCGCGGGCGCGGCGGAGCCGCTGCGTCATCGCGTTGCCCTCGTGGCCCACCGCACCTCGAGGCGGAGCCATCGGGCGAGGTCCTCGACCTCGGCGCGGACCGCGTCGGCCAGGTCGGAGGAGAAGGGCACGTCCTCGTGCACGGCATTGACGACCAGGGCACCGGCCTTGCGGTCGGCGGTCGCGTCCAGCTTGCCGACGAGCCGGTCGTCGTGGACGACGGGGAGCGCGAAGTAGCCCCACCGGCGCTTGGCCGCCGGCTTGTACATCTCCAGGACGTACTCGAAACCGAAGAGCTGCTCCGCGCGGACCCGGTCGTGGATCAGCCGGTCGAAGGGCGAGAGCAGCGCGGTCCGCCCCTGGAACGGCAGCCCGACGTACGCCGGGTCAACCCGCCAGGTGCCCGGCGTGCCCTCGACGACGACCTCCTCGCCGGCGTCCCCGACGTACGGTGACTCGCCGGGGATCTGCGGGCCGGCTGCCCGGGCGATGCCGAGCGCCGCGAGCCGACGCTCGTTGCGGAGCCGGACGGCGACGTCGTGATCGAGGACCGGCAGGTCGGCCGGGTGGACGCGCTCCGGAAGGTCCCAGTAGCGCTCCCGCCCCTTGCGGCCGGAGATCGCGACGTGCCCGCGCAGTGCCATGGCTTCGAGCATCCGGGTGACGTTGCGGTTGTTGTTCCAGCCCGACGACGGCCACGGCACGACGCTGGTGTCCGGGATGTCGCGGGACAGCAGCGGCCCGTCGCGCGCCAGCAATTCCAGGACGTCGCGGCGGAAGGGCTCGTTCGCCTCCAGCCACGCCCGTGTGGACGGGTGCGCCGGGGTGCCACGGGCCTCCGCGATCACGGCCGGCAGGTCGCGCGGGGACCGGATGTAGGCGACGGTCTCGACGAGCGTGCGGTCGGTCTCGACGGCCCGGATCAGGGCCGCCGGCTCGTACGTCGAGCCGAGCCGGCTCCACAGCACGAGGTCGGCGCTCGGCGCGACGGCGGCGGTGGGGTCGATCTGCAGCAGGGTCAGGCGCTCGACGACGTCGACGAGGCCGGTCGGGCGGGGCGCGTCGAGCAGTTGCGCGTGGAGCGCAACGCGACGGGCCTCGTCCTTCGTCAAGCGCGGGACGGCCATCCGCAGACCCTAGCGCCCCGCGCCGACGGAAACCGACCGCCGGTGCCGCGCAGGGCACGAGGTTTCCGCATCCGGCGCCCGGGAAGCCAGCGGCATGGCCGAGACCTTCGCGGATCAGGACCTCGCGACGCTGCGGTCCATCGCACGTGGCGCCGGGATACCGGACACCGAGCGCATGCCGCACGACGAGCTTGTCGACATGCTGCGCCGGGCCGGACTGGCCGAGCCGGACGGCCGGCCGATCGACGCCGAACCGGCCGGGACCGGCGGATACCACGCACGAGGGGTTGGACGCCGTGAGTCCGCCGGCGGACCCGCCGCGCAGACCGGAGCTGTGAACGTGGAACAGCCGACCCAGGACCCGGCCGGGCTCTCCGGGCTGCCCCGCAGCGACCTCTCGCTTGGCGACCGGAGCACGGGTGGCCGCGCCGCCGAGGAGGCGGCCGGCGCCCGGCGCGGCGAGACGACGATCGACGACCGGGCCCAGGACGCACGGGGTGTGCTGGGCGAGAACCAGGATCCGGCCCGGTTGTCCGAGATGCCCCGCAGCGGCCTGGACCTCGGTGACGAGAGCACCGGCGGGCGGGCGGCCGAGGAGGCGATCGGCGCCCGGCCCGGCGAGTCCGGCACCGAGATCGACGACCGCACCCAACGCTGATCCGCCGGTCGGCTCTCAGACGGCGCGCGGTGGGCGGAGGCGGTAATCTCACGCGGTCTGGAGGTGACCGTCGTGGTCGATCGGGAGCGGGTGCCGACGCTGTGCCAGGTGGTGCTCGACTGCACCGATGCCCGGGCTCTCGCGGAGTTCTACCGGTCCCTGCTGGGCCTGGTCTACCGGCCCGGTGACGAGCCGCCGGAGACGGGCGTCGACGAGCGTGGGCGCGACTGGCTCGTGCTGAGGACGCCCGGCGGCGGGCCCCAGTTGGCGTTCCAGCAGGTCGACGAGTTGCCGGAAGCGACGTGGCCGGACCATCGGGTGCCGCAGCAACTGCACCTGGATCTGACCGTGTCGTCCGTCGCGGAGCTCGAGGAGCAGCACGAGCGCGTCCTGCGCCTCGGCGGTCGGCTGCGCTACGACCGGATCGACGACCCGGAGGAGCCGCTGCGCGTGTACGCGGACCCGGCCGGCCACCCGTTCTGCGTCTTCGTCGGGTAGCAAGCGGCGCGGCTCAGGGCCGCAGCAGGACCTCGCTGTCGCCCACCGTCGGGTCGGTGGCCTGCTCCCAGATCGCCTTCATCTCGTCGAAGGCGTGCTCCATGATCTCCACCATGGCGCTGCGGGCTCGCTCGCCGTCGCGCCGCTGGATCGCCTGGGCCACGTCGGCGTGCAGTTGGAGCGCCTGCTCGTGCGGGTGGTGTGGCATCAGGTTGTAGTGGTGCCGGCCGCTGAGCACCTCGGCCACCAGGTCCTGGAGCCGGACGAACATCTCGTTGCCGGACGCGGCCAGGATCCGCCGGTGGAACTCGATGTCCAGGCGCAGGAACCGCTCCTCGTCGCCGGCCTTGCCGGCGGCCCACATCTTGGCGGCGAGGCCGACCAGCTCGCTCGCCTCGTCGTGGCCGATCCGCTCGGCGGCCAGCCAAGCGGCGTGCGGCTCCACCGCCGTCCGCAGCTCGGTGATCGAGCGGATCTGCGCGATGCGGCCGGCCGAGGCGAGCCGCCAGCGGATCACCTGCGGGTCGAAGACGTTCCAGGCGTCCGACGCGCGGATCATCACGCCGACGCGGCGACGCGTCTCGATGAACCCGATCGACGCGAGCACCCGCAGCACCTCGCGGACCACCGAGCGGGACACCGCGTACCGGTCGACCAGCTCGTCGATGTTGAGGATCGAGCCGGGTGGGAGCTCGCCACCGCAGATGGCGGTGCCGAGGTGATCGAGGACGCGTGCGTGCAGCCCGGCCTCGGCAGGGGCGTTCTGGGCGGCTGCGCCCCCGGAGGAGTACCGTTCCACGCCTCGGAGCATATCAGTTAGATCAACCTCTTGAATAAGTCTGCTTTTTCGCCCTAGCATCCGGACGTTAAGCGGATGTAAACACCGAGGTAGCGCCCTCACCAGGGGCAGCGACCGGGACCGAAGGAGAGACAAGCGTGCGACGTCGATTGATATTCGGCACTTCTCTGGCCGTGGTCGCCGCCATGGGCCTGGCCGCCTGCGGTGGCGGGGACGGCGGCAGCGGCTCCGACACGCTCCGCGTGACGCTGGTCAACCACGTCTGGACGGAGAACATCAAGAAGGCCCTGCCGGAGTTCGAGAAGCAGACCGGCCTCAAGATCGAGGTCACCCAGCTCGGTGAGGACCAGCTGTCGGACCAGTACAACGTCAAGCTGAACGCCGGGTCCAGCGACATCGACGTGATGATGTACCGGCCGCTGCAGGAGGGGAAGCTGTTCGCCAAGAACAGGTACCTCGCCGACCTGACCGACAAGGCCAAGTCGGACAGCGCCTTCGAGATCGGCGACTTCCAGTCCGGTCCGGTCGACGCGACCACCTACGAGGACAAGCTCGTCGGCGTGCCGATCATCACCGAGCAGGAGGTCCTCTACTACCGCAAGGACCTGCTGGAGAAGTCCGCCTTCACCGCCCCGCCGAAGACGCTCGACGAGCTGAAGGCGCAGGCGGCAAAGGTCGAGGCGGACAACCCGGGCGTGGCCGGCTTCGTGGCCCGCACCGGCAAGTCGGCCGCGGTAACCCAGTTCTCCAGCTTCCTGTACAGCTTCGGCGGTGACTTCGTCGACGCCGGCGGCAAGGCGTCGGTCAACACCGAGCAGGCCAAGCAGGCGTACGCCTACTACGGCGGCCTGCTGCGCGACCACGGCCCGGAGAACATCAGCACCGACATGAGCTGGTCCGAGGCGATGGCGATCTTCACCCAGGGCAAGGCCGCCTTCTACACCGAGGCCAACTCGCTCTACAAGAACGCCACCGACCCCGCCAAGTCGAAGGTCTCCGAGACCGTCGGCTTCGCCACCTTCCCGGCCGGCCCCGCCGGCTCGAAGCCGTACAACGTCCCGTCCTGGGCGCTCGGCGTCAACGACGCGTCCAAGAACAAGGACAACGCCTGGAAGTTCATCCAGTGGGCGGCCGGCAAGGAGCAGGCGCTGGAGCAGCAGAAGGCCGGCGTCCCCGGCGCCCGTACCTCGGTCTGGGAGAACCCGGAGGGCACCGCGACCTACCCGGCGGACCTCGCCGAGGCCACCAAGGTCAGCACCGCCAACGGCATCGGCCACGACCGCCCGCTGGTCGTGAAGGTCGCCGAGGCGCGCGAGATCGTCGGCCAGCCGATCGTCGACGCGATCACCGGCAAGGACGCGGCCGCCTCCGCGGACACCGCGAACGAGGCGTTCCAGAAGTTCCTCGACGACGAGGCGAAGTAACCCGACCGCGGGTGGCGGGGCCGGCCGGCCCCGCCACCCGCGCCGGACCCTGGCCGCACTGAGACCTGGCCGCCCTGAGACCCCGGAGACCTCATGTCAGCCGTCACCACACCAGTCACCAGATCGCCGGAGGCCCGTCCGACGCCGACGGAACCGGCCTGGTCGCGCTGGGCCAACGCGCACCGCAAGTGGCTCTTCGCGGCACCCGCCATGGCGTTCGTCGCCGTGCTGATCGTCTTCCCGGTGGCGTGGACGGGGTGGCTGAGCCTCACCGACGCCGAGGGCTCGGTCCGCGCCGAGAGCGAGTTCATCGGCTTCCAGAACTACCTGGACGTGCTCACCGACACCGACCGGTTCTGGCCGGCGGTGTGGCGCACCGCCCTCTTCACCGGCGTCGTGCTCCTCGTCGAGGTCGTGCTCGGCATGGCGATCGCCCTGCTGCTGTGGCGGCCGTTCCGGGGCGAGAAGTGGGTCCGGGTCGCCATCCTGCTGCCGCTCGTGGCCACCCCGGTCGCGGTCGGCATGATGTGGCGGCTGATCTTCGACCCCAACATCGGCATGGCGAACCAGCTGCTCAGCTACGTCGGGATCGGCCCGCAGCCGTGGCTGTCCGGGCAGAGCTCGGCGCTGCCGACGACGATGTTCATCGACATCTGGCAGTGGACCCCGATGGTCGTGCTGATCCTGCTCGCCGGCCTGACCTCGCTCTCCGACGAGCCGCAGGAGGCGGCGCTGATCGACGGCGCCAGCACCTGGCAGCGGTTCCGGCACGTCACCCTGCCGCTGCTGATGCCCACCGTGATCGTGGCGATCCTGCTGCGCGGCATCGACGCCCTGAAGACGTTCGACATCCTCTACGCCACAAAGGGCCGCGGCGGCGGGTCCTTCCACGAGGTCGAGACCCTCAACGTGTACGCGTACGGACTGAGCTTCGACTACAACGACTACGGCGTCTCATCGACGGTCCTCATCATCTTCTTCCTGATCATCATCGGGGTGATGTGGGCCCTGACCTACCGCAAGAAGGGGCTGGACCGATGAAGCCGAGCAGGCCGTTCAGGGTCTTCCGGGCGGTGGCCCTCGTCGTCGTGGTGTTCGCGCTGGTCGCGCCGCTGCTCTGGATGGTCGCCGCGTCGCTCAAGACCAACGTCGACATCTACGACCCGGCGAAGACGTTCGCCTTCTCGCCCACGCTCACCAACTACGACACCGTCCTCCAGCGGGCGAACTACGTCCAGTTCATCGGCAACAGCCTCTGGGTGGCGCTCGCGGCCACGGTGTTCTCGCTGATCCTCGGTGTGCCCGCCGCGTACTCGATGAGCCGCTTCAACATGCGCAAGTCGGCGCTCGTGGTGCTGATGGCCCGGGTGATCCCCGGTGTCTCGCTGCTGGTGCCCTGGTACTACGTCTTCTCGAACCTGCAGATGGTCGGCGGGTACACGGTGCTGATCCTCAGCCACATGTTCGTGTCGCTGCCGCTGATCGTCTACATCATGATGGGCTACTTCGACGGCCTGCCCACCGAACTCGAAGAGGCGGCGCTCGTCGACGGCCTGACCCACATCGGCGCCTTCCGGCGGATCACCCTGCCGCTGTCGGTGCCCGGCGTCGCCACCGCCGGCATCCTGTCGTTCATCTTCTCCTGGAACAACTTCATGTTCGCCCTGGTGCTCTCCGGCGCCGACACCAAGACGCTGCCCGTGGCGATCTTCGACTTCGTCGGCTACGCCAGCATCGACTGGGGCGGCCTGATGGCGGCGGCCACCGTGGTCACCCTGCCGATCATGGTGATCGCCCTGTTCGTGCAGAAGTACATCGTCTCCGGCCTCACCGCCGGCGCCACGAAGGGCTGAGGCCATGACGACGATCGCGCGGGTGGAGACGTTCCTCGTCGCACCCCGCTGGCTCTTCGTCCGGGTGGAGACCCTCGACGGGACCGTCGGCTGGGGCGAGGCGACGTGCGAGGGGCGCTCGGAGACGGTGCGCACCGCCGTCGAGCAGCTCAGCGAGCTGCTCATCGGCCGGGACGCGCTGCGCATCGAGGACCACTGGCAGGTGCTGACCAAGGGCTCGTTCTACCGGGGCGGGCCGATCCTGGCCAGCGCCGTCGCCGGGCTCGACCAGGCGCTGTGGGACATCGCCGGCAAGCACTTCGGCGCCCCGGTGCACCAGCTGCTCGGCGGCCCGGTCCGGGACCGGATCCGGGTCTACGGCTGGGTCGGCGGCGACGAGCCGGCCGAGGTCCGCGACCAGATCAGCGCCGCCGTCGAGAGCGGGCTCACCGCGGTGAAGATGAACGCCGCCGGGCGGATGAGCGCCGTCGCCTCGGTCGCCGAACTCGACGGCGTGGTCCGGCGGGTCGCCGCCGCCCGCGAGGTGCTCGGCGACGAGCGGGACGTGGCGGTCGACTTCCACGGCCGGTTCAACCTCGCCAGCGCCCGCCGGGTCGCCCCGCTGCTCGAGCAGTTCCGGCCGTTCTTCCTGGAGGAGCCGGTGGTCCCGGAGAACTCGCACCTGATCGGCGAGTTCGTCCGCTCGACCACCACGCCGGTGTCGACCGGGGAGCGGCTGTACAACCGGCAGGAGTTCCTGCCGGTGCTGCAGGCCGGCATCGCGGTCGCCCAGCCGGACCTCTCGCACGCCGGAGGCATCACCGAGGTACGCAAGATCGCCGCGCTCGCCGAGGTGTACGACGTGCAGCTCGCCCCGCACTGCCCGCTCGGGCCGATCGCGCTCGCGGCCTGCCTGCAGGTCGGCTTCGCCACGCCGAACTACCTGATCCAGGAACAGAGCATCGGCATCCACTACAACCTCGGCGCCGAGGTGCTCGACTACTGCCTCGACAAGACCCCGTTGACGTTCGTCGACGGGTACGTCGAGCGGCTCACCGGTCCCGGCCTCGGCATCGAGATCGACGAAGACGCGGTGCGGGCGGCGGACAGGCGCGGCCACGCCTGGCGCAGCCCCACCTGGCGGCACCGCGACGGCTCCTACGCGGAATGGTGATCCGAATGACCGTCAACCTCACCGCCGAACTCGCCGACGCCCGCATCCTGGCGGTCATCCGCGGCACCAGCGCCGACGGCGCGATCGCCGCCGGCACCGCGTTGCTGGAGGAGGGCGTACGCCTGGTCGAGGTCGCCCTCACCACACCGGACGCGGCACGGGCCGTCGAGGCGCTGCGCGCCGTCGCGCCGGCCGGGTCGCTGGTCGGCGCCGGCACCGTCCTCACCGCCGCCGACGTCGCCGACGTGGCCGCCGCCGGCGCGCAGTTCGTGGTGACGCCGGCCGTCGTCGAGTCGATCGCCGAGGCCGCGCGCCGAGGCCTCCCGGTCGCCGCCGGGGCCCTCACCCCGACCGAGGCGTACACCGCGATGCGGCTGGGCGCGTCGGCCGTCAAGCTGTTCCCGGCGTCGGTCGGCGGTCCGGCGTACCTCAAGGCGGTGCGCGACCCGTTCCCGGACATCCCGTTCGTCGCGGTCGGCGGCGTCGGCCTGGACGACGTGCCCGGCTACCTGGCGGCCGGGGCGATCGCCGTCGGCGTCGGCGGACCGCTGGTCGGCGACGCCGCGTCCGGCGGCGACCTGGCCGCGCTGCGGGCCCGTGCCCGCACCTACCTCACCGCCGTCCGGGAGCCGGCCCGCTGATGACCGCACCGGACCTGCTCACCTTCGGCGAGACGATGGTGTCGATGCGCTCGGCCGGCCCGCTCGCCGCCGGCGGGCCGCTGACCATGCACCTGGCCGGCGCCGAGTCGAACGTGGCCGTGGGCGTGGCCCGGCTGGGCCACCGCGCCGCCTGGGTCGGCCGGGTGAGCACCGACGAGTTCGGCGAGTACGTGCTGCGCCAGCTGCGGGCCGAGGGGATCGGCGTCGACGGCGTGGTCCGGGACCCGGACCGGCCGACCGGCCTGATGTTCCTGGAGCAGCGCACCGCCGACCTGACCCGGGTGCAGTACCACCGGGCCGGGTCGGCCGGGTCCGCGCTGCGCGCCGACGACCTGCGCCCGGCGCTGGCGGCCGGCACCCGGATGCTGCACCTGACCGGGATCACCCCGGCGCTGTCCGACACCGCCCGGGAGGCCACCGAGTGGGCGGTCGAGGCCGCCGCGGCGGCGGGCGTCCCGGTGTGCCTCGACGTCAACCACCGCGCCCGGCTCTGGACCCGGGACCGGGCCCGCGAGGTGCTCACCCCGCTGGCGCGGCGCGCGTCGGTCGTCATCGCCTCCGCCGACGAGCTGGACCTGGTCGGTGACCCGGGGGCCGACGAGGCACGCGTGGTGGCGGACCTGCTCGGCCGGGGCGTGCGGACGGTCCTGGTGAAGCTGGGCTCGGACGGCGCCCGGGCGCACACCCCCGACGAGACCCGTTACGCCGGGGCGGTGCCGGTGACCGCGGTCGACGCGGTGGGCGCCGGCGACGCCTTCACCGCGGGCTACCTGTCCGGATGGTTCGACGGGCTCGACCTGGCCGGGTGCCTGCGCCGTGCGACGACGCTCGGCGCGTTCGCGGTCGCCAGCCGGGGCGACTGCGAAGGGCTGCCCCGCCGCTCCGAACTGTCCCTCCTCGACGGCCACGAAACCGGAAGCGTTCTCCGCTAGCCACTGAAGAAAGGCCACCCCGTGAAGATCGCAGCTGCCGACGTCATCGTCACCAGCCCGGACCGCAACTTCGTCACCCTGAAGATCACAACCGACGACGGCGTCGTCGGCCTCGGTGACGGCACCCTCAACGGGCGGGAGCTGTCCGTCGCCTCGTACCTGCGCGACCACGTCGTCCCGCTGCTGATCGGGCGGGACCCGCACCGCATCGAGGACACCTGGCAGTTCCTGTACCGCTCGGCGTACTGGCGGCGCGGCCCGGTGACCATGGCCGCCATCGCCGCGGTCGACGTCGCCCTGTGGGACATCAAGGCCAAGGCCGCCGGCATGCCCCTCTACCAGCTGCTGGGCGGCGCGTCGCGGACCGGCGTCATGGCGTACGGGCACGCCTCCGGCCGGGACCTGCCCGAGCTGTTCGACTCGATCCGCCGGCACCTGGCCGACGGCTTCCGGTCGATCCGGGTGCAGACCTCGGTGCCGGGCATCAACGCGGTCTACGGCGTGGCCGCGCAGCCCAGCGTCGACGGCAAGCGCTACGACTACGAGCCGGCGCAGCGCATCCCGCTGCCGGCCGAGGAGGACTGGGACTCCCGCGCGTACCTGCGCCACCTGCCCGGGGTGTTCGAGGCGGTGCGCAACGAGTTCGGTCCGGAGCTGCCGCTGCTGCACGACGCCCACCACCGGTTGACGCCGATCCAGGCCGCGAAGCTGGGCAAGGCGCTCGAGCCGTACGACCTGTTCTGGCTGGAGGACTGCACCCCGGCGGAGAACCAGGAGGCGCTGCGGCTGGTCCGCCAGCACACCACCACCCCGCTGGCCATCGGCGAGGTCTTCAACACCGTGTGGGACTACCAGACGCTCATCCGGGAGCAGCTGATCGACTACGTGCGTTCGGCCGTCACCCACACCGGCGGCATCACCGCGATGCGCAAGCTGCTCGACTACGCCGCGCAGTACCAGATCAAGTCGGGTATCCACGGGCCGACCGACATCTCGCCGGTCGGCATGGCCGCGGCGCTCCACCTGGACCTGGCCATCCACAACTTCGGCATCCAGGAGTACATGCGGCACGGTCCCCTCACCAACGAGGTGTTCCGGCAGTCGTTCACATTCGACGACGGCTACCTGCACCCGGGCGAGCAGCCCGGCATCGGTGTCGAACTCGACGAGGAGGCCGCCGCGCGGTTCCCGTACGTCCCGGCCTACCTGCCGTTCAACCGGCTCAAGGACGGCACCGTCCATGACTGGTGACCGGCCACCGACCCGGCACGTCGTCGTGATGGGGGTGTCCGGGTGCGGCAAGACGACCGTCGCCCGGCTGCTCAGCGAGCTGACCGGCCTGCGGTTCGTGGAGGCCGACGAGTTCCACTCCGAGGCCAACGTGGCGCGGATGCGCTCCGGCGTACCGCTGGACGACGCCGCCCGCTGGCCCTGGCTGCGCGACCTCGCCGGCTGGATGACCGCCCGCCACCGGGAGGGTGTGTCCACGGTGCTGGCCTGCTCCGCGCTCAAGCGTTCCTACCGCGACGTCCTGCGGCAGGGACCGCCGAACGTGGAGTTCGTGCACCTGGACGGGCCGACCGAGGTGATCCGCGAGCGGATGGCGACGCGGACGCACCCCTACATGCCGGCGAGCCTGCTCGACTCCCAGGCGGCCACCCTGGAGCCGCTCGGGCCGGACGAACGCGGCCCGGTGCTCGACCTCCGGCTGCCGGCGGAGGCGCTCGCCCCGCTGGCGGCCGACCGGCTCGGCCTGCCGCTCGCCGTCGGGGGCGGCTGAGCGGGCCCGGCTCACCGGCCCCGGAGCAGGGTGCGGGCGGCGGCGGCGATGTGGTCGGCGTCGATACCGGCCCAGGCGAACAGCTCCGCCGTCTTACCGGAGCCGGGCATCCCGCGTACGGCCAGGTGGGCGACGTGCGGCGGGGACGCTCCGGCGGCGAGCAGGGCGTCGGTGACCGCTGACCCGAGCCCGCCCTCCGGGCGGTGGTCCTCGACGATCACCAGGCGCCCGCCGGTGGCGGTGGCGGCGTCCACGAGGGTGGCCGTGTCGATCGGTTTGACGGAGTAGCAGTCGATGACCCGGGCGCGGACGCCCTGCTCGCCGAG
The DNA here is from genome assembly GCF_040302465.1 of Micromonospora sp. NPDC126480. Taxonomy (NCBI): domain Bacteria; kingdom Bacillati; phylum Actinomycetota; class Actinomycetes; order Micromonosporales; family Micromonosporaceae; genus Micromonospora; species Micromonospora sp. NPDC126480. Next base: position 51,540 of record NZ_JBEORU010000011.1, on the reverse strand, counting down.
GACGTCGGCGGCGCGCAGGCACTCGTGGACGGTGACCCCGGCCCCGATCAGGGCGACCTCGTCGCGGTCGCTGCCGCGCACGACCTTGGCTCCGCCGATGGGGAACATCTCACCCGGCGGGTAGAGGACCGGGTAGGCGCCGCGGGTGGTCCGCAGGTAGCTGATGCCGGGCAGCGTCGCCATGGCCTCGACGAGGGCGACCGTGCCGGTGGCGTCGCTGGGGTAGAGCACGGTCGAGCCGTGTGTCGCCCGGAGCATGGCGAGGTCCTCCAGCCCCATCTGGGAGGGGCCGTCGGCACCGACCTCGATGCCGGCGTGCGAACCCACGAGGCACAGGTCGACGCCGGAGATGGCGCCCATGCGGATGAAGTCGTGCGCCCGGGTCAGGAACGCCGCGAACGTGGAGGCGAACGGGCGGTACCCGCTCACCGCCAGGCCGGTCGCCGCCGCGACCATCTGCTGCTCGGCGATGAACATCTCGAAGAAGCGGTCGGGATACGCCTCGGCGAACTTGTGCGCGCGGGTGGAGTCGCTGACCTCGCCGTCGAGCGCCACCACCCGCTGGTCCCGGCTGCCGAGCGCCTTGAGCGCGTCGCCGTACGCGTTGCGGGTGGCCACCTTCTCGCCGACGGTGTATCGCGGCGGTTGCGCGGGCGCGGGCAGGGCCGGCCGGCGGATCTCCGGCGCCGCTGCCGGGACCGGGCCGCGCAGGACCAGGTTACGTACGCCGCCGAGTTCGGCGACGGCCCGGTCGGCCTGGTCGGGGGGCAATTGCTTGCCGTGCCAGTCGGGCCGGTCGGCGATCTCGCCGAAGCCGTACCCCTTGACGGTGCGGGCCAGGACGACGGTGGGCCGGTCACCGGTGGGGTCGCCGGCCGTGGCCAGCGCCGAATCGACGGCGGCCAGGTCGTGGCCGTCCACGACGATCGCGCGGGCGCCGAAGGCCTCGACGCGGCGGGCGTACGCGTCCAGGTCCCAGCCCAGCTCGGTGGGGCCGCGCTGGCCGAGGCGGTTGACGTCGACGATCGTGACGAGGTTGGCCAGCCGGTAGTGCGCCGCCTTGTCGAGCGCCTCCCAGATGGATCCTTCGCTCATCTCGCTGTCGCCGCACAGCACCCAGACCCGGTACGGGTACCGGTCCAGGTACCGGCCGGCGAGGGCGACGCCCACCCCGTCGGGCAGTCCCTGACCCAACGAGCCGGTCGCCACGTCGACCCAGGGCAGCGCCGGTGTGGGGTGCCCCTGCAGCCGCTGCCCGAACCGCCGGTAGCCGGTGAGCAGCTCCTCTTCGGAGACCACCCCGACGGCCTTGAAGACGGCGTAGAGCAGGGGAGAGGCGTGCCCCTTGGAGAAGATCAGGTGGTCGTTGCCGGCGGCCCTCGGGTCGTCCCAGTCGTACCGCAGGTGCCGCGTGATCAGCACGGCGAGCAGATCGGCGGCCGACATGCTGGACGTCGGGTGGCCCGAGCCGGCGCTGGTGCTCGCGCGGATCGAGTCCACGCGCAACTGCGCGGCCAGGTCGGCGACGGTGTCCAGGTCGGCTCCCGCCGTGACGGTCGACGTTGTCGTCATCGTGGTTGCTCCATCACCTGAGCCACGCTAGACGAGCGGACCGCCGCAGATGGCCGGATAGCACTACTTTGTCGGCACCGGCTTCGGCCCGGAACCGGCGTACCGCCGCGGTCGGCAGGGCATGGTGTTGTGCATGACGACATCGCCCCCGACCGCACACTCCCGCGTTCCCCAGACGTTGCTGCTGCTGGGCGCCACCGGTGACCTGGCCGCGCGCCTGCTGCTGCCCGGCCTCGGCCGGTTGGTGGCCACCGGCGCCCAGCCGGACCTGACGCTTGTCGGCAGCGGCACAGAGGCCTGGGACGACGAGCGGTGGCGGCGCCGGGTGACCGACTCCTTCGCGGCGGCGGGCGCGGACGGTCCCCGGGCGGCCGAGGTCGTCCGAACCAGCCGGTACGTCTGCGCCGACGTCACCCGGGAGGAGGACCTGCGACGGTTGCTGGCCACCTGCCATGGCCGGCTGGTCATCTTCTTCGCGCTGCCACCGCTGATCACCGCCCGGGCCGCCGCCGCGCTGGCCCGCATCGGCCTGCCGCCCGGCACTCGCCTGATGCTGGAGAAGCCGTTCGGCACCGATGCCGTCTCGGCGCGCTCGCTCAACGAGATCCTGGCCCGGCTGGTGCCGGAGGAACAGGTGCACCGCATCGACCACTTCCTCGGCAAGTCCACGGTGGTGAACATCCTCGGGCTGCGGTTCGCCAACCGGATCTTCGAACCGGTGCTCAACTCCGCGCACGTGGCCTGCGTCGACATCGTCTTCGACGAGACCCTGGGCCTGGAGGGCCGGGCCGGCTACTACGACAACGCCGGGGCACTCGTCGACATGGTGCAGAGCCACCTGCTGCAGGTCCTCGCGCTGATCGCGATGGACGCACCGCCCACGCTCGACGCCCGGGACCTGCGGGGCCGCAAGGCGCAGGTGCTCCGGGCCACCCGGGTCTGGGACGACGACCCGGTGCGGTGGAGCCGGCGAAGCCGGTACACGGCCGGCGAGGTCGCGGGACGGCGGCTGCCCGCGTACGTCAACGAGCCGGGCGTCGACCCCGACCGCGGGACCGAGACCCTCGCCGAGGTGGTGTTGGCCGTGGACACCTGGCGCTGGGCGGGCGTGCCCTTTCGGCTGCGCAGCGGCAAGGCGCTGGCCGGCAAGCGCAAGGAGGCCGTCATCACGTTCAAGCAGCCGCCCCGGGTGCCCACCGGTCTGACCGGGTACGACCAGCCGGACCGGCTGCGCATCGGCTTCGGCCCGGACCGGCTGGGCCTCGACGTGAACATCAACGGCCCGGGCGACCCCCTGGACCTCGACCAGGTTCACCTGGTGGCCGACTTCGGCCCCGGTGACCTGCCGCCGTACGGCGAGGTGTTGCGCGGCGCCTTCGACGGCGACCCCACCCTGTCGGTGCGCGGCGACACCGCCGAGGACTGCTGGCGCATCGTGGCGCCGGTGCTGGACGCCTGGCGGGCGGGGGTGGTGCCGTTGCGGGAGTACCCGGCCGGCAGCCCGGGGCCGGGTGACTCCCTGCTGACCCCGGCACCCGGGGAGATGACCGGTTCGTGAGCTGCCTGGTGGCCGGATCAGTGGCGGAGCGGGCCGGTCCTGCGGGTGGCGCGCGGTGCGGTCGTCAGGGCAGCGCGTCGAGCAGCCGGCGCAGCGCCTGCCGGTAGCCGTCCGGGCTCGAGCCGAGGCGCTCGAAGCTGCTCAGCGTCATCGTGTACGTGCCCGCCTCGGAGATGACCACCGCCTCGGCCCCGATGTCCTTCACCGCCAGGTAGCCCTTGCCGCCCCCGTCGAGGTCGGTCACCTCCCGGTAGGTCTGGGTGGCCTGCTCGCGCTGGTACTCGTAGGTGGTCTCGCCGGCGGTCCGGGACGCCGTGGTGATGTTCAAGCTGGCCACCCCGTTCCCGTCGCCGAACAGGCAGTTGCCCTGGTCGGTCAGGGGCTGGCCGAGCAGGTCGGACACCTGGGCGGCGGTGAACGGGCAGGCCGGCGGCGCGGCGCCGGCGCCCGCGTCGGTGTCGTCGGCCGGTGCGTCGACGTCCACGCCGGACCCGGCGTCCGGTGCCGGGGACTCGGCGCTGTCGCAGCCGGCCAGCATGAGCACGCCCGCGCAGAGCGCGGGCAGGATCAGTCGGCGCACAGGACCTCCTCGGAGGGTGCCGCCCGGCGTCCGCCGGTGCGATCGGTAGCGGGAGCCGCGCCGGCTGGGAAGGGCCGGCGGGCACGCACCGACGCTACGGGCGGACGGCCGCCCGGTAATCGGGTGTTTCCCTCGCTATCGACCCCTGGGCGAGGTCAGCGACGACCGATTGGAACCGGTCCTGCCGGCGCAGGTCATTCGCCCGTATTTGTTGACATGGTTCGGATCGGGGACGAGACTCGCACGATCGTTCACTTTGCCGGGAAGAATCCAGGGGGGACCATGTCCAGCACCAGATTCCGGATGGCCGGCGCCGCACTCGTCCTGATGCTCGGAGTGACCGGATGCACCGCGGGTGAGAGCGTCGATGTCGACGGCGCGGGGGAGTCCGGCTCGTCCGCCGGGGGCGTCCTCACCGCCGCCATCAGCGGAGAACCGGACCAGCTCGACCCGCACCGGACCTCCGCCTACCACAGCTTCCAGGTGCTCGAGAACGTCTACGACACGCTCGTCGAACCGGACGCCAACCTGGAGATGAAGCCGTCGCTGGCGACGAAGTGGACCACCAGCGACGACCAGCTCACCTGGACGTTCAACCTCCGCGAGGGCGTGTCCTTCTCCGACGGGTCGCCGCTCACCGCCGAGGACGTGGTCTATTCGTACAACCGGATCATCCAGGAGAAGCTGAACGCGTCGTACCGGTTCGCCACCGTCAAGTCGGTGACGGCGCCCGACCCCACCACCGTCGTCGTCACGTTGACCGCGCCGACCCCGAACCTGCTCGCCAACCTCGGCGGCTTCAAGGGGGTGGCGATCGTCGAGAAGTCCAACGTGGAGTCCGGGGAGGTCAAGACCAAGCCGGTCGGCAGTGGTCCGTTCACGGTGGCGTCGTACACCTCCGGTGACAACATCAAGCTGGTTCGCAACGACAGCTACTGGGGGACGAAGGCGAAGCTCGACGGGGTGACCTTCACGTTCGTCAAGGACCCGACGGTGGCCCTGCAGAACCTGCGCGGCGGCGAGGCGCAGTGGACCGACAACCTGCCGCCGCAGCAGGTGCCGGCGCTGCGCGAGAGCGACGACCTCACCGTCCGCTCGGTGCCGTCGAGCGACTACTGGTACCTGGCGCTCAACCAGGCACGCAAGCCGTACGACCAGGTGAACGTACGCCGGGCGGTCGCCTTCGCGCTCGACCGCGAGGCGATCACCAAGGCCGCCAAGTTCGGGCTGGCGACCGTCAACCAGACCGCCATCCCGAAGGACAGCGCCTTCTACTACGACTACGCCCCGTACCGCCGGGACCCGGCGCAGGCGAAGCAGCTGCTCGCGCAGGCCGGCGTGACCGGTCTGACGATGGACCTGATGGTCACCAGCGAGTACCCGGAGACGGTCACGGCGGCGCAGGTCATCGCGGCGCAGCTCAAGGACGTCGGCATCACCGTCAAGATCCGCACGCTGGACTTCGCCCAGTGGCTCGACGAGCAGGGCAAGGGGACCTTCGACGCGTTCCTGCTGGGCTGGCTGGGCAACATCGACCCCGACGAGTTCTACTACGCCCAGCACCACAGTTCGGGCACGTTCAACTTCCACGGGTACCGCAACCCCACCGTGGACAGGCTGCTCGACCAGGCCCGGACCGAGACCGACCAGGCCGCGCGCAAGCAGCAGTACGAGCAGGTGGCCAAGCAGATCGTCGACGACGCGAGCTACATCTACCTCTACAACCCCGACGTCGTGCAGGGCTGGTCGAAGCAGGTCACCGGCTACGAGGTACGCACCGATCGCGCGATCCGGTTCCGCGACGTCGCCCTTGCCCGGTGAGGCGGGGGAGGTCAGGTGACCCGCTTCGTCCTGCGGCGGCTGCTCCAGTCCGGCGTCGTGCTGCTCGGCGTGACGCTCGTGGTGTTCCTGCTGCTGCAACTCGTACCCGGCGATCCCGTACGGGTGGCGCTCGGTACGCGCTTCGACCCGGAGACGTATGAGGCGCTGCGGGCTCGGGCCGGGCTGGACCGGCCGTTGCCGGTGCAGTACGTCAGCTACGTCGGGCACGCCCTGACCGGCGACCTCGGGGTCAGCTTCCGCAGCGGCCGGCCGGTCACGGCCATCGTGCTGGAGCGGCTGCCCGCGACGCTGTCCCTGGCGGTCACCGCGGTGGTCTTCGCGCTGCTTGTCGCCTTCCCGCTGGGCGTGCTCTCGGCCCTGCGCAGCGGCTCGGTGTTCGACCACGCGGCCCGGGTGTTCAGCCAGTTCGGCGTCTCGGTGCCGGACTTCTGGATGGGCATCATGGGCATCCTGCTCTTCGCGGGGGTGCTCGGCTGGCTGCCGCCCTCCGGCTACGTGGCGCTCACCGACGATCCCGCCCGGTGGGCCGCCCACGTGGTCCTGCCGGCGGTGACGGTCGGCCTGGTCACCGCCGCGATCCTCACCCGGTTCATCCGTTCCTCGGTGCTGGAGGTGCTCTCCGAGGACTACGTCCGCACCGCTGAGGCGAAGGGCCTGCGGACCCGCGTGGTGGTGCTGCGGCACGTGCTGCGCAACGCGTTGATCCCGGTGGTCACCGTCGTGGCGGTGCAACTGGCCAGCCTGCTCGGCGGCGTGATCGTGATCGAGGTGCTTTTCGCCTGGCCCGGCGTGGGCCGGCTCACCTACGACGCGGTGCAGGCCCGGGACTATCCCGTGCTGCAGGGCGCGGTCCTGCTCGTGGCGGCCCTGTTCCTCCTGGTGAACCTCCTGGTGGACGTGCTCTACGCCCGCCTCGACCCGAGGATCCGGGTGCGATGAGCGGGACCGCCGACTCCAGGTCACGCCGGGCGCTGGCGGCGCTGCGTCGCGACCCGTTGGCCCTGACCGGCGGTGCGGTTCTCGTGCTGCTGGTCGTGGTGGGAGTGGCCGGGCCCTGGCTGGCGCCGGCGGGCGTCAACGAGGTGGACGTCGACCGGATGCTCCAGCCGCCGAGTTGGTCCCACCCGTTCGGCACCGACGAACTCGGCCGGGACGTGCTCAGCCGCGTCCTGGTCGCGGCCCGCGTCTCCCTCCAGGTCGGGCTGGTCAGCGTGGGTATCGCCCTGGCCGTGGGGGTGACCCTGGGTCTGCTCGCCGGCTACTACCGTGGGTGGCTCGACAACGTGCTCATGCGATGCATGGACGTGCTGTTCGCGTTCCCGGTCCTGCTGCTCGCCGTGGCCATCGTGGCGGTCCTGGGGCCGGGCCTGGGCACGGCCATGATCGCGATCGGTGTGGTCTACACCCCGATCTTCGCCCGCGTCACGCGCGCCGGCGTGCTCTCCGTACGTGAGCAGGTCTTCGTCCGGGCAGCGGTCGCCACCGGGGCGTCCGACCTGCGCATCATGCGTCGACACGTGCTGCCCAACATCGCGGCGCCACTGATCGTGCAGACGTCGCTGTCGCTGGCCTTCGCGATCCTGTCCGAGGCGGCGCTGTCCTTCCTCGGGCTGGGCGTCCAGCCGCCGGCACCGGCCTGGGGCCGCATGCTCTACGACGGTCGGGGGTTCGTCACCGAGGCATGGTGGTTGGGCGTCTTCCCGGGGGCCGCGATCTTCCTCACCGTCCTCGCGTTCAACCTGGTCGGGGACGCGCTGCGGGACGTACTCGACCCCCGCCAACTCACCCTCAGCGAGGCCCGGAGGAACGCCGGATGACCGATCGGCCCGTGCTGTCCGTGGCGGATCTGACCGTGACGATCGGTACCCGTCGGGGACCTGCCCGTGCGGTCGCCGGTGTCGACTGGTCGGTCCGGGCGGGCGAGACGCTCGCCCTGGTCGGCGAGTCGGGCAGCGGCAAGAGCATGAGCGTGCTCGCCGCCACCGGCCTCGCACCCCGCTCCGCCCGGGTCACCGGGTGCGTCCGGCTGCTCGGCACGGACCTCCTCGCACTGCCGGACGAGCGCCGCCGGTCGTTGCGGGGTCGACACGTCGGGTTCGTCTTCCAGGACCCGATGACCTCGCTGAACCCGGTGCTGACCGTGGGCCGCCAGATCGGCGAGGCCGGCGAGGAGCATCTCGGGCTCTCCCGGCGTGCCGCCCGGGCCCGCGCCGTCGAACTGCTCGAACTCGTCGGCATCCCGTCCGCCACCGAACGGGTGGACGCCTACCCGCACGAGCTGTCCGGCGGGATGCGCCAGCGGGTGGTGATCGCCATGGCCCTGATCTGCGAGCCGGACCTGCTGATCGCCGACGAGCCCACGACCGCTCTCGACGTGACCACGCAGGCCCAGATCGTCGAGCTGGTCGCGGACCTGCGACGGCGTCTGGGCATGGCCGTCGTCTGGATCACCCACGACCTGGGCGTGGTCGCCGGCACCGCGGACACGGTGGCCGTCATGTACGGCGGCCGCATCGTCGAACAGGGGCCCGTCGACGCGGTCTTCGCCAACCCGTCGCACCCGTACACCGCCGCGCTGCTCGCGGCGCGGCCCACCCCGGACGCCGGCGGCGCCGACCTGACCACCATCCCGGGGGCGCCACCCAGCCCGCTTGAGCTTCCCGCCGGATGTGCCTTCTGGCCCCGGTGCCCCGTCCGGGGTGACGCCCGGTGCGAGCATGAGCTGCCGCCGCTGGTTCCGGTCGCCACGGATCACCGCGTCCGGACCTTCTACCCGAACCGACCGAGCCGGGAGGACGGATGACCACGGACCGGGTGGCCGCCGACGTCGTCGCCGAGCTGGACGACCTGGCGGTGTGGTTCCCGAGCCCGGCCGGCGTGGTGCGGGCCGTGGACGGGGTGTCGCTCCAGGTCCGGCGCGGCGAGACACTGGGTCTGGTCGGCGAGTCCGGAAGCGGCAAGTCCACCACCGGCCTGGCGTTGCTACGCCTGGTCGACCCCACCTCCGGTCGGGTCCGGGTCGCCGGCCAGGACGTGACCCGGTGGTCCCGGCGGCGGCTGCGCCGGCTCCGCCGCCGCGTGGCCATGGTGTTCCAGGATCCCCAGGCCTCCCTCGACCCGCGGCACACCGTCGGGGCGAGCATCGCCGAGCCGCTGATCGTGCACCGGCTCACCGACGGGCGAGCCGCCCGCCGCGACCGGGTGGCGGAACTGCTGGACATGGTCGGTCTTCGCCCCGAACTCGCCGACCGGCATCCGCACGAACTCTCCGGTGGCCAGCGGCAGCGGGTGGGCATCGCCCGCGCCCTGGCCGGCGAGCCGGAGCTGATCGTTCTCGACGAGCCGATCGCCTCGCTGGACCTGAGCGTGCAGGCGCAGATCATGAATCTGCTCCGGCGCCTGCAACGGGATCTGGGGCTGACGTACCTGTTCATCGCCCACGACCTCGCCGCCGTCGAGCGCATGAGCGATCGGGTGGCCGTGATGTACCTGGGCCGGATCGTGGAGAGCGGCACACCGGCGCAGATCTGGCGGGAGCCCGCCCACCCGTACACCGCCGCCCTGCTGTCGGCCGTGCCCGTGGCCGATCCGCCGGTGGAGCGCAGTCGCCGGAGGATCATCCTCGCCGGTGACATCCCCAGCCCGATCGATCCGCCGGGCGGCTGCCGGTTCCGGACGCGGTGCCCGCAGGCCCGGCCGGACTGCGCCGGGACGGACCCGGTGCTCGCCGAGGTCGGTCCCGGCCACCGGGCGGCCTGCCTGTTCGCCGGGGAAGCCGTACGCGCGATGCGGGCGGAGGCCGCGGGATAGGTGAGCGGGGCGTGATGCCGGACGTGCCGCACCCCTCGTCACCCGACGAGGGACTTCTCGAACCAGTGGTGCGCGTAGCGCTCGGTGTTGAACGGCTCGACCTCCCGGTAACCGGCGGCGCGGTACATCGCGATCGCCTCGGTCAGGTTGCGGTTGGTGTCCAGCCGTATCGCCGACCAGCCCCGCTCGGCGGCGTAGCGCTCCAACTCGCCGAGCATCCGCCGCCCGATCCCGAGCCCCCGGACGCTGTCGGCCACCCAGACCCGCTTGATCTCGGCGGGCGCATTGCGGTGCAGCTTGATTGCGCCGCAGCCGACCGGCTCGGCGTTGAGGGTGGCGAGCAGGAGCACGCCGGCCGGCGGTACCAGTTCCTCGTCGCGGACCGGGTTGCTCAGCGCGGGGTCGAAACCGTCGTCGAACCGCCGGGCGACGTCCCGGGCGTACGCCCGGACGCAGGCCCGGGCGCGAGGATCACCGGGCGGGCACGGCTCGATGAGCACCATCGAGCCGACCAGCAGCCGCTCGACCTCGGCCATCGCGGCGACCAACCGCTCGCGGCGGCGGTCGTCGAGCGGCTGGAGGACCGACCAGGCCAGCTCGTCGGAGCGCTTGTCCAGCTCCGCCCACTCGGCCCGGCCCGCACCGGTCAGGCCGGCGACCCGTACCCGCCCGTCGCCGCCGGCCGGACCGACCGTGACCAGCCCGTCGTTCTCCAAGGTGCGCAGCAGCCGGCTCAGGTAGCCCGAGTCGAGGCCGAGCCGGGCCCGCAGCGCCGCGACCTCGGCGCCGCCGGGGCCGATCTCCCAGAGCAGTCGCGCCTGGGCGAGCGGCCGCCCGCGGGCCATGTACTCGTCGTCGAGGGCGCCCACCCGCTGGGTGACCGTCCGGTTGAACCGCCGTACCGCCGCGACGAACTCGTCCCTCATGATTGCTGACTTTAGTCAGGTATTCCGGTCGTGGCTAGGTGGCGATCGAGACCGCCCGCACGATGGCCCGGCCGGCCTCGGTCAGGCCGATCCCCGTGCGGGCCGGAACGCCATCGCCATTGACGAACAGCTATATGGGCGCGACGATCCAGCAAACCCGCGCCGCACCGGTCACGAGCCGGTGCGCATCGCAGAAGGGGTCCGCATGAATCCACGTTCCCTCCGGCTCGCCGCGCTGTCGGCGACCCTGGCGGCGACCACCCTCATCGCCGCGACCGCCACACCGGCCCTGGCCGGCCCGGACGACGTACCCCAGCCCACCCGGTCGGCGCCGGCCGCCGGCCCGGTCGCCTCCGCCACCGACCGGCTGGCCCGCGAGGTGGCCGGCGCCCTGGCCGACCCCGCCACCCGCGACCGGATCGCGAGGGCCGTGACCGCCGGGCCGGTAGACCTGCTCGCCGCCCCGCTCGGTACGCGCACCGAGCGCGCCGCGCGGTCGGCCAACGAGACGGTGCTGGCGGCGAAGGGCCTGCCGGCCGCCACCGGTTCGGTGCTGCGGCTGCGGCTCGGGCACGAGGAGAAGGCGGCGGCGGTGACCCGCGGCGGAGCCCCGCTCGTGGCGGCGGCCACGAGCGACGACGCGGCGACCGGTGTGGTGGCCTACGACACCGCTGGAAGGACCGTCCTCCTCGATCCGGTCCGGCCGCCGGCCCGGCCCGTGCTGGTGGTCGAGATCGACGTGGCGAAGGCGATGCAGCGTGGCCTGGCGCAGGTGCGCCAAGAGCTCGCGGAGCGTGGTCTGGTCGGCGCCCGGTCCGCGACGGCCGCGCAGTCGGGCTACTGGGCCACCAAGGTCAACTCCGTCCGGCTGAGCGACGACAAGGAGCCCTGGATCAAGGGCGGCGCGGAGATCTTCAGCGTCGTCACCGGGTTCGGGCCGGACGGCAAGGCGACGGCCACCATCGTGGAGATGCCGTACCTCGACCACGACGGGACGGTCTACCACCCCAACCAGCTGCTGGTCCACTTCAACGCCTACAAGTACAACCTCGCCGACGTGGTGATGTGGGAGGACGACGGGGACACCAACTACCGGGAACTGGCACGGGCGCTGGTCACCGCGCTGCTGACGATCGTCGACCACGGCGCGTACACCCCGCTGGTGAACGCGATCATCGACGCGATGCCGGACAGTTGGTGGACCGACGACCCGGACTACGTCGACTCCTGGTACACCCTCAGCACCGCCAGCTCCGGCCGGCTCACCGGCGCGTCCGCCAACGGCTGGCTGGACGTGGTCCCGTACTGGGTCCAGCCGCTGTAGGCAGGAGTCGCCTCCCCCGGGGCGCCCGGGGGAGGTTGGCGGCGTCTGCGATGCTCGGAGCGATGACCACCACCCGCCCGTCCCGACGCCGTACGCTTCTCGTCGTCGTGGCGCTCGGCGCTGTCGCGGCCCTCGTCACGGTCGCCGTGGTCGTCGTGCCGCTGCTGCTGCCGCCGGGTCCGCGCCCGCTGTTCCAGCTGCCCGTCGCCTGCGGGGAGACGTGGCGGCTCGGCACCTACCCCGGCCACGACGACTACGACGTCGACCTGTTCCCCATCGAGGACGACGCCTGGGGGCGGCCGGTGCTGGCCTCCGCCGCCGGCGAGGTGACCGTGGCCGGGATCAACGGCACACTGGGCGGCCGGACCCCCGGCGACCCGGACGGGCCGCGTGGCCGCGGCGGCGGGTACTGGGTGAAGATCGACCACGGTGGCCGGTGGGAGACGCAGTACCTGCACCTGCTCGAGCCGCCCCTGGTCCGGGCCGGGCAGCGGGTCGAGCAGGGCGAGCAGATCGGCAAGGTCGGCAGCACCGGCAACTCGGGCGCCCCGCACCTGCACTACGAGCAGCGCCGGGGCTGGGCGAAGGTGGAGACCTGGTTCAACGGCCTGCCGTCCGGTATCACCCACGACGACCGGGAGTACACGGTCACCCGGACCAGCCGCAACTGTCCCCCCTAGGCTGGTCGCGCGAGTTCCAGGTGCCGGGGGAGGTGCGCGATGACCGGGGCAGCCCGCCGCGGCGGTCCGGCCCGTCCCGACGACGTGTGGCTGACCGAGGTCGCCCGTGCCGCCGGCGCCGACGCCGGCGGCGTGCCGGTGGAGCTGCTCGGCGACTACCTGCGGCTGCTCGCCGACGCGGCGGCGACCGGGCGGCGGCCGCGCCGCGGCGAGCTCGACGCGGTCGGTGTGCTCGGGCGCCGCGCCGCCGAGCAGGGCGTGTCGGCGGGGCGGGCGGTACGCCTCTACCTGTCCGCGGCCCGCCGGCTCTGGCAGCAGTTACCGCAGCTGGTGCGCTCCACGGACAGCGAGGCGGTGCGGGCGGCGGCGGAGGCGGTGCTGCACGTCGTCGACACCGCGGTGGCGACGCTCGCCGAGGGGTACGCGGTAGCCCGCCGGGAACTGGTCCGCCGGGAGGAGGCACTGCGCCGGGAACTCGTCGACGACCTGCTCCGGGGTGATTCGGACCTGGGCGGGCTGGTGGAGCGCGCGGAGCCGTTCGGGCTGGACCTGGCGCGGGCGCACCAGGTGGCGCTGGCGGCGCCCAGCCGACGCCTGCCGGACACCGACGCGGCGATCAGCGCCCTGGAGCGGGTCATCTTCGACCGGCTTGGCGACCGGGACGTGCTGGTGGCGACCAAGGAAGGGCTGCTCGTCGTCATCGCGCCGGCGGACACCGTGACGCCCGAACGGGGCCCCGGCGAGGGTGAGGGCGTGTCGGTGGGTGACCTGGGCCGGTTGATGCACGCGGAACTGGACCGGCTGCCGCGCGGCCGCCCGTGGCAGGTCGCCGTCGGCCGCCCGCACCCGGGCGTGTACGGCATCGCACGGTCCTACGAGGAGGCCCGCGAGGCGCTGACCATGGCGCAGCGGCTGCACGCCGACACCGCCGTCATCGACGCCCATGACCTGCTCATCTACCGGGTCCTGCTGCGCGACCAGCCGGCGATGGTCGACCTGGTGCAGGCCGTGCTCGGCCCGCTGCGCCGGGCCCGCGGCGGCGCCGAGCCGTTGCTGGACACCCTGGACGCGTACTTCGCCTGCGGGCAGGTCGCCACCGAGGCGGCGCGCCGGCTGCACGTCTCGGTCCGCACCGTCACCTACCGGCTGGAGCGGATCCGGGCGTTGAGCGGGTACGACCCGGCTGAGCCGCGGGACCGGTTCACGCTGCACGCGGCCGTGCTCGGCGCGCGGGCGCTGGACTGGCCGCGCCAGCCCCTGCCCGGGCCGACGGCGTAGGCGCTCAGGCCGCGGCGACCAGTTCGGGGAAGCCCAGCAGCGTGGCCAGCGCCGTCGCCTCGGTGCGGGTCAGGGTGAGGTTGACCATGCGGTCCGGGTCGTCCGGGTCGTCGTGGAAGAACTCCCGGCGGCCGCCGACCTGGTACTCGACGATGCCGATGCGGCGGCCCTGTTCGGTGGTGAAGGTGTGCCGTACCCCGATGCCGGGCAGGGTCGTGCGTTCGATCTGCATGGGTGGCTCCAGGCGGAAACGGCCCGGCGGCGGGCCGGCGACGGTGGCGGTCAGGCGAGTGACGGCGCACCGGGCGGCGCCCGGTCGGCGGACCATGCGGGCACGCAACCCGGGACGGCGCGGGCCAGCCGGACGACGATGCACATGCCCAGCGAACTGCCGGCCCGGATCGTGGCGACGACCACCGCCAGCACGACGAGCATCGACAGCGCGAGCCGCTGGTCGATGTCGTCGGGGTGCTGCCGGTTCCGCATGGGCCAACCATAGCCGCCCTGCGGAGGTGCCCTCCGCCGTCGCCGAACGGACCTCTGGCCGACGACACTGGGTGATGATCTGCTGACGTTGGGCAGTTGAGGCTTCCGGTCACCGGCAACGAGCGGGTCGGTTGTTGGCCGGCGGCGCGCAATGTCGCGCCGGGGTTTTCGGCCGACGCTGGAGATCCGACACGTACCCGACCGACGAGGAGGCGGTGATGACGACCCGCACGCCGGTGGCTCCGCCACCACCGCCGGCCGGCTCGCCGTCGAGCGCGCCTCCCGGTCCGCTGGCCCTCCCGTCGCGCGGCTCCGTGACCTGACGCCCGGCCTGCCTCCGCCGCACTTTCCGTCTTCGCGCGCCGCCCCGACGTCCGGTGGCGGCACCGTCGTATCCACAAGAGAGGTCGGTATGCCCGTCCACGTCACGTCCGTCCATCCGTCCGGTCGCACCGGGATGCTCGCCGGCCGTTCCCACGGCACGCGGCCGGCGACGACCGTCGACCCCGAGCCGCTCGCCGTTGACCTCGGCAGCGCTCAGCTGCGCATGTGGCTGGGGCCGGCCGGCGTGCTGAGCGTGCCGGTGGGGGAGGGCCTGCGGGCGCCGGTGGTGCGGCGCGGCCGGGTCGTGGACGGCCCCGGGTGTGTCGCCGAGTTGCGGCGGCTGCTCCGGGACCACCGCATCCCGGTGCCGGTGGGGGCGCTCGTCGTGGCCTGCCGTCCGGTGCTCGCCGCACCGGCCGACCGGGAGGCGCTGCGGCGCGTGCTCGCCGCGGTGCTGGCGCCGTCCCGGCTGCTGTTCGTCGACACCGTGCGGGCCGGCGCCATCGGTGCCGGCGCGGCCGCCGGCACGCTGCTGCTGGCCGACGTGGGTGCCCAGCTCACCGAGGTGGCGGTGCTGGAGGACGGCCGGGTGGTCGCGGCGCGCCGCGCCGAGGTCGGCACCCGCGACCTGAACCACGCGGTGACCGCCGCCATGCTCGCCGACACCGTCGCCCGGCTGGTGCGGGAGCTGCGCCGGGAGCCGGCGGTGCGACCGCTGGTCTCGGCGGCCCTGGCCCGTGGCGTCGTGGTCGTCGGGGACGGGGCTACCCGACCGGACCTGACCGCCCGGCTGGTGGCCGCGCTTGGCGCGCCGGTGCACCGCGCCGCGTCGCCGCGTACCGCCGCGCTGACCGGCGCCAGTCTGGCGGCCGTGGCGGCGAGCCGGCACCCCGCCGGCACCTGAGGCCCGGAAGCCCTTCGAGAAGGAGCCACCGATGACGCACACCCTCAACGACCGCACCGAGACCCTGCGCGACGTGCTGGAGCGCCAGTTCCGGGAGCACACCGACCAGTTGACCGAGTTGACCGTGTACTCGCGACAGCGCGACCACGGCGGTCACGACCCGGACACCCTGCGCCGGCTGATCGAGGCCGCGCGCCAGGGCGTCGCCGACACCGCGCAGGCTCTGCGCCGGATGTCCGACGGGAGCTACGGCACCTGCGCGGGCTGCGGCGGCGAGATCCCGCCGGCCCGGCTGGAGATCCGGCCCGCCGCCCGGTACTGCGTTCCCTGCCAGGAGCGGCGCTGACGCCGGAGATCGACGTACGCCGACGGACGCTCTTGCGATCCGGGCCGCCAGGGTCCAGGATGGCAAAATAAGCAGCAGCCGTTGGTGAAAATGAGGGTCGGGACGAACGCCCGCTCCCGGGCCGGGTTCCTCGCCCTGGCCGGCGCCCGTTGACCTGATAGGAGTACGGGATGGCACGCTCCACCTTCGTCATCGTCGGAGCCGGCCTCGCCGGCGCGAAGGCCGCCCAGACCCTGCGCGAGGAGGGCTTCGCGGGCCGCGTGGTGCTGCTCGGCGACGACACCGAGCGGCCGTACGAGCGGCCACCCCTGTCCAAGGGCCTGCTGCTGGGCAGCGCGTCGCGCCACGACGTGTACGTGCACGACGCCGGCTGGTACGACGCGAACGACGTCGAGCTGCGTACCGCGACCCGGGTCACCGGCATCGACCGCGACGCCCGCCAGGTGACGCTGGCCGGCGGCGAGCGGCTCGGGTACGACGAGCTGCTGCTGAGCACCGGCTCCACGCCGCGTCGGCTCGACGTTCCCGGCGCGGATCTCGACGGCGTCCACTACCTGCGCACCCTTGCCGAGTCGGACCGGATCGCCGCGGCCCTCACCGAGGAGGCCCGGATCGTGGTGATCGGCGCCGGCTGGATCGGCCTGGAGATCGCCGCCGCGGCCCGCCGGCGCGGCAGCACGGTGACCGTGGTGGAGACCGCGGACCTGCCGCTGCAACGGGTTCTCGGCGACGAGGTCGCCCGGGTCTTCGCCGACCTGCACCGCGCCAACGGCGTCACGTTCCACTTCGGCGTCGGCGTCCAGCAGCTGTCGGGATCCGGCCGGGTGTCCTCGGTGCTGCTGACCGACGGCACCCGGCTGCCGGCCGACGCCGTCGTGGTCGGCGTGGGCATCCGGCCCGACACGCGGTTGGCCGAGGCGGCGGGCCTGAAAGTGGACGACGGCATCGTCACCGACGCCCGGTTGCGCACCTCCGACCCGCACATCCACGCCGCCGGCGACGTGGCGAACGCCTATCATCCGCTGCTCGGCCGGCACGTCCGGGTCGAGCACTGGGCGAACGCGCTCAACGGCGGCCCGGCCGCGGCCCGCTCCATGCTGGGCCAGCAGGTGGAGTACGCCCGGCTGCCGTACTTCTACTCCGACCAGTACGACCTGGGGATGGAGTACTCCGGGTGGGCCGCTCCGGAGGGCTACGACCGGGTGGTGTTCCGCGGCGACCCGACCGTGGTGGACGGCCGCGCGCCGGAGTTCGTGGCCTTCTGGGTCCGGGACGGCCGGGTGCTGGCCGGGATGAACGTCAACGTCTGGGACGTGACCGATCCGATCCAGGCGCTGGTGCGGGCGGGTCACGGCGGCCGTGGCGTCGACCTGGACCGGCTGGCCGACCCCGCCGTGCCGCTCACCGACCTCCTGGCTTGAGGGCCCGGCCACCGGGTGGGCCGGTCCGGCGACGGCCGCCCGGTGTCAGGCCGGGCGGATCTGCACGCAGCAGGCGCCGGGGGCGGGGGCCAGCCGGGCGTGGAGATCGGTCCGGCCGAGGCCGTCGAGGAGGCCGGCGACGAAAGCCCGGTTCACGCCGCACACCAGCTCGGTCTGCTGGGCGGCGAGCTGGTGGAACGGGCAGTTCCGCAGCTGGATCAGCGCACCCTCGCCGGCCGGTTCGAAGCCGAGCCGGGCGAGGACGTCGACGACCGCCTCGCCCTCGCCCACCTGCCGGCCGAGCGCCGCGCCCCGCTGCCCGGCCACGCGCAGGGCCGCCGACCGGGCGTCGGTGGGATCCTCGGCGACGGCCCGCGCGAGGATCTCGCCGATCAGGTCGTACCGGCGCTCCGGGATGGTCAGCGCGATACAGCCGGGTGCCGCCTCGTACACCTTCGGGGTCCGGCCGCGGCCACGCGGGACGGCGGCGGGCGCCGCGTACCGGGCGTTCAACAGGCCGGCGGCGACCAGCTTGTCGAGATGGAACGCGGCCAGGTTGCGCGAGATGTGCTGGGTCGCGGCCGCCTCGTCCCGCGTCACCGGGTGGTCCTGGCGGCGGACGTAGTCGTACAGCGCCCGTCGTACCTCGTCGACCAGGAGCGTCACCGCCGGCCACGGAGCAGCCACCATGCCGGGAAGTTTATCACCAGCGAGTATTGATGAAAATCATCGAGGTTCGGCGTGGGCGGCGACGTCAGCCCGGTGCCGACGTGCGTGACGGTTCCACGGTCCTCGACGGGCTCGGCCGCGGCGACCGGGTCGGGCTCCGCGTCGGTTCCGGCTCACCGGTCGGGCTCGGTGTGCCGCACCGTTCGGGGTCGCAGGTCGCCCGGGTCACGCTCGGCGTCGGCCGCGCGCTCGTCTCCGTGGGCTCCGCCTCCGTCGGCTCCGGCTCGGCCGGGGTGGCCGGCGCGTCGTCCGGGAACTTCGGCTCGGCGAACCGGTACTTGTCCGGGTCGAGCTTCAGCGCCGCCGTGGCCTGTTCCATGAACTGCCGCCAGATCGGCCCGGCGCCGGTGGCCCCGTAGACGTCGTAACTGCCGTCCTTCGTTCGCAACGGCTTGCCGTCGGTGGTGCCGAGCCAGACCGCGGCGCCGAGGGCGCCGGTCCAGCCGACCATCCACGTGTGCACGTTTCTGCTCGTGCTCTGGCCGGCCTGCCAGGTTCCGGTCTTGCCCGCGGAATCCCAGTCGTTGTCCAGCCCGGCGGCCTTCACCCGGCGCAGCGTCCAGTTGAGCTGCGCGACCGCCTCCTCGTCGAGCCCGATGTCGGCCTGCGTGAGACGCTCCTCGAGAACCTCCTCGTCGCCCTTGCTCACCGACCTGACGAAATGCGCCTCGGCCCGCTTGCCGCCGGCGGCGAAGGTGGCCATCCCGTTGGCATGGTCCTGGACGGTGATGCCGTACTGGCCGATGCCGACCTCGGTGGAGAAGTGCCGCGCGGCCTCCTCGGCGCTCTGACCGCCCAGGTCGATCCGCTTCGCCGGTGCGTCACCCTTCGGGTTGGCCCACATCGACTCGACGCCTGCCCGGGTCGCCATGTCGATCACCTTCGGGGTGCCCAACTTCTCGGTGAGCTCGAAGTAGGTGACGTTCAGCGAGGCGACGGTGGCCTCCCACAGCTCGCAGTTCGGCTGGCAGGGCGCCTTCTCGGCGTTGCGGATCGGGCCGGCCGCGCTCTCCTCCGTACGGCCCGACCTGGGGAACTCCTTGGTGTCGGGGGCGTGGAAGCGCTGCTTGACGGAGATCTTGTCGCGCACCGCGGCGGCCAGGTCGTACACCTTGAACGACGACCCGGGCGGGTGCTGGCCGAAGCCGCGGGCCTCCCCGTTCTCGTCGTAGTACCAACCGGCGTAGTCGGCGCCGGTGCCGTCGTTGCCGCCGTAGTAGCCGAGCACCCGGCCCGTGCCGGGCTCCACCGCCACCAGCGCCGCCTGCCAGTTCTCCGGCTGGCCGCGGACCGCGTCCGGAGCGCTGTCGCGGCGGATGTCGGCGGCCGCCTCGGCGGCGTCCTGCACCCGCTTGTCGATCGTGCTGACGATCTTGAAGCCCCCGTTGCGTATGTAGTCGGCGGGCTTGTCCTTGAACGGTCCGGACCGCCGCAGTTCACTCAGCACATGGTTGACGACCAGGCCGGTCGGCCGGTCGAGGCCGGACCCGTTGGCGTCCGGGTCGATCGGCTTGACGGTGTCCGGGTACGCCAGGTTCGCCGCCTCCTGCTCCGACAGATAGCCCAGCTCGACCATGCCGTCGCGGATGTAGGTCCACCGGTCGATCGAGTTCTGCCGGGCCTTCGGGCCGCGCATCGGGTCGTAGCCGGGCTGACCCTCGGGGTCCTCCGGGTTGGCCTCCGGCTGCTTCACCATCGCGCAGAGCACCATCGCCTCCGCCACGGTCAGCTGCTTCTCGGCCGGCGCGTCACGACGCACGGTCTTGCCGAAGTACGCCTGCGCGGCCGCCTCGATCCCGTAGGCGCCCCGCCCGAACGGCACGGTGTTCAGGTAGAAGCCGAGGATCTCCTCCTTGCTGTACTTGTCGTCGAGCTTCCACGCGATGACCGCCTCGCGGGCCTTCCGCGAGAAGGTGACGCCCTTGAGGTCGGCGGCCACCCGGGCGTACTGCTGCGTGATCGTCGAGGCCCCTTGGCGCTGACCGCCGGTGATGTTGGCCCAGGCGGCACGCAGCACACCCGCGAAGTCGATGCCCTCGTTGGTCCAGAACGTGCGGTCCTCGGCCGCCACGATGGCCTGCTTGGCGGAGTCGTTCATCTCGCCGTAGGGCACGATCGTGCGGTTCTCGGTGCCCAGTTTCGCCATCGGCGTCCGGCCGTCGGCGTAATAAACCGCGGTCGACTCCGGCAGTTTCAGGTCGGTGGGCGTCGGCACGCTGTCGACGTAGTAGGCGACGGCGAGCAGGCCGGAGCCCAGGAGCAGCGCGACCACGGCCAGGATGACCGGGAGGCGTCTGCGTCGCCGGGTGCGGCCCGCCGGAGTGTCGGGTGACCGGGGTACGCCGGCAGCGCGGTCGTCGTCGCCATGAGGTTCCACCTGGGCCTCCCTACCCCATGGTCGTTCCCCCGAACCGCCCGGTCAGGTCTCCCGGGTCACGCGACCGAGGCCGGGAACCGTTCCCACGTCCGGTGCGCGGCCATCAACTGCTTCACCTCGGTCAGCACGTCGACGGCGCCGTCGCCGGTGACGACACCGGGCGTGCCGGTCACGCCGGCCTGCCGCAGCGCGGCCTCGCCGGCGCCCCAGCCGCCGATCGCCTTGGCGTGCCGCCACGTCTCCTCGACCATGAGCAGCACCCGGGGATCCACGGTCACCGCGTCGGCCGTTCCCGCCTTGGCGTCCCGGGCGGGCAGCGCGTCCGGTGCCGGAGCCGGTGCGCCGGCCAGCAGGAGCGCGTCGAACTCGACCGACCGGGCGGTGGCGAAGGTCCGCTGCACCGGCAGGCCGCCGACCATGCCGCCGTGCGGGGCGACGAGCAACGGGACCATGCCGGCGGCGAACACCGCCTCGCGTACCGCGCCGACACCGTCGAGGTCGCCGTCGGGGTCGACGACGATCCCCACCATCCGGCCGTCGGCCGGCCACACCCGGCCCACCTGCGACAGCGCGGGGCTGGGTGTGACGTCGGCGAGCGGCACGGTCGGCTCCGGTGCGGGCAGGCCCAGGCCGGCGGCGACCTGCGCGCACAGCACGGGGTCGATGTTGGCCAGGCACCGCAGCTGCCGCTCCTTGATCGCCTGGTGGTAGCACTTGCCCAGCTCGAAGGTGTACGCGCGGATGATGTGCTCCTTCTCGACCGGCGACATGCTCAGCCAGAACAGGCGGGCCTGGCTGAAGTGGTCGTCGAACGAGGCCGGGTTCGCGCGTACCTTCGGCGCCTCCGCGACCGTCACCGGCACGTCGACGAAGGCGTTCTCCGCGTCGCCGGCCGGGAAGGGGTTGCCGCCGTCCAGCGAGTTCGGCCGGTACGGCGCGACACCCGCGTGCACCGCGTGCTGGTGGAAGCCGTCGCGGAGCATGTCGTTGACCGGGGCGTGTGGCCGGTTGATCGGGATCTGCGAGAAGTTCGGGCCGCCCAGGCGGGTGAGCTGCGTGTCGACGTACGAGAAGAGCCGGCCCTGCAGCAGCGGGTCGTTGGTGACGTCGATGCCCGGCGGCAGGTGCCCGACGTGGAACGCGACCTGCTCCGACTCGGCGAAGAAGTTCGTCGGCGTGCGGTTGAGCACCAGCCGCCCGACCGGCTGCACCGGTGCCAGCTCCTCCGGGACGATCTTCGTCGGGTCGAGCAGGTCGATCCCGGCGAACGTCTCCTCCGGCGTGTCCGGGAGGACCTGGAGACCGAGTTCCCACTCCGGGTACGCGCCGGCCTCGATCGCGTCGTACAGATCGCGGCGGTGGAAGTCCGGGTCGATGCCGTTGAGCAGCTGCGCCTCCTCCCAGGCGAGGGAGTGCACGCCGAGCTTCGGCTTCCAGTGGAACTTGACAAGCACCGTCTCCCCGGCCTCGTTGACCAGCCGGAAGGTGTGCACGCCGAAGCCCTCCATCATGCGGTACGAACGCGGGATGCCCCGGTCGGACATGTTCCACATGGTGTGGTGCTGCGCCTCGGTGTGCAGGGAGACGAAGTCCCAGAACGTGTCGTGCGCGCTCTGCGCCTGCGGGATCTCCCGGTCCGGGTGCGGCTTGCCGGCGTGGATGATGTCCGGAAACTTGATGGCGTCCTGGATGAAGAAGACCGGCATGTTGTTGGCGACCAGGTCGAAGGTGCCCTCATCCGTGTAGAACTTGGTCGCGAAGCCGCGGGTGTCGCGGACCGTGTCGGCCGACCCGCGGAAGCCGAGGACGGTGGAGAACCGGACGAAGACCGGCGTCTCCCGCCCCTGCTTGAGGAAGCCGGCCTTCGTGATGCCGGCGGCGGTGCCGTAGCCGGTGAACACGCCGTGCGCACCGGTACCGCGGGCGTGCACCACCCGCTCGGGGATGCGCTCGTGGTCGAAGTGGGTGATCTTCTCGCGGAAGTGGTGGTCCTGGAGCAGGATCGGCCCGCGCGGCCCGGCCTTCAGCGAGTGGTCGGTGTCCCGCAGCCGCGTGCCCTGCGAGGTCGTGAGGTAGGCGCCCTGCTGGCCGTTCGCGATCGCCGGCGCCCCGGTCTCCGCGCCGGTCGGCGTACGGGTCTCCGGGGCGCCCTGCTCCTTCTTCGGCGGCAGCGGGTCGTGCGGCGTGGTCGGCTCCTCGACCGTCGGGGGCGCGCTGCCCGGCGCGCCGGGCACGTCGGGCCGGAGAGCCTCGGTCAGCTTCTCGGTGGCGGCCTCCACGGCGTCCTTGACGGCCTTGGCGGGTTTGCTGGCATCCATCGGGCGGGTTCCTCCGTCGGCGTGCTGGGGAGCGTGCCCTCAAGGCCCTACCCTCGCCGGCGGGGTGGAAACGCGGCATTCCCGACACCGGCCCGGCCGGCGTCGCGCGGGGCCGTGCTCACATCCGTTCGGGTGCGCGGATACCGAGCAGGTGCAGGCCCTGCCGCAGCACCCGGGCGGTCAGGTCGCAGAGCAGCAGCCGGCTGTCGCGTACCGGCGCGGCGGCGGCGAGCACCGGGCAGCGCTCGTAGAAGCCGCTGAAGGTGGTGGCCAGCCGGTGCAGGTAGCCGGCCAGATGATGGAACTCCAGGTTCTGCTCGACGGCGCCGACGACGGTCGCGAAGCCGGTCAGCTCGATCGCGAGCGCCCGCTCCGCCGGATCGGTCAGCCGGAGCTCCGCCGCCGGTGGCGGAACCGGGCCGGCCCGCCGGAAGATCGACCGGATCCGGGCGTAGGCGTACTGGAGGTAGGGGGCGGTGTTGCCGTCCAGCGAGAGCATCCGGTCCCAGTCGAAGACGTAGTCGCGGTTGCGGTCGGTGGACAGGTCGGCGTACTTGACCGCCCCGACGCCCACCGCCCGCCCGACCTCGGCCACCTCGGCGTCGTCCAGGCCGGGGTTCTTCCGGCGCGCCAGCTCCGTGGCGCGGGCCACCGCCTCGTCCAGCAAGCCGGCGAGCTTCACCGAGTCCCCGCTGCGGCTGCGCAGCATCCGCCCGTCGGTGCCGAGGATCGACCCGAATCCGACGTGCTCGGCCCGGGTGCCCTCCGGGAGCCAGCCGGCGAGTGCGGCCACCGCGAAGACGAGGTCGAAGTGCTGCCGCTGGGGCAGCCCCACGACGTACAGCAGCCGGGTGGCGCCGAGCCCACCGGTGCGGTGCCGGAGCGCCGCCAGGTCGGTGGCCGGGTAGCCGAAGCCGCCGTCGGCCTTGCGGACGATCAACGGCAGTGGCCGCCCGTCCCGACCGGTGAAGCCGGGTGGGAAGACGCAGGCGGCACCGTCGCTGTGCCGCAGCAACCCGAGCCGGTCCAGCTCCGCCACGACCGGCGCGAGCAGCTCGTTGTAGCCGCTCTCGCCCCGGAAGTCGGCGTCGGTCAGGGTGACGTCGAGCTGGTCGTAGACGCGCAGGAAGTACGCCGTGGACTGGGCGACCAGCAGCCGCCACAGCCGCACCGTGCGCCCGTCACCGCTCTGCAGCGCGACCACCCGCGACCGCGACCGCTCCCGGAAGCCCTCGTCGGCGTCGAACTTCGCCCGCGCCGCCTTGTAGAACGCGTCGAGGTCGCCGACGGACAGTTCCCGGACCGCCTCGGTCTCGCCCAGGTCGAGCAGGTGCTCGATGAGCATGCCGAACGGGGTGCCCCAGTCGCCGAGGTGGTTTGCCCGGACCACCCGGTGACCGCGCCATTCGAGCAACCGGGTCGCGGCGTCCCCGATGACGGTCGAGCGCAGGTGCCCGACGTGCATCTCCTTCGCCACGTTCGGCGCCGAGTAGTCGACCACCACCGTCTCCGGCCGGTCGCTGACCGGTACACCCAGCCGCTGGTCGGCGGCCATCCCGGACACCAACCCGCCCAGGGCGGTGTCGGCGACGGTCAGGTTGACGAAGCCGGGACCGGACACCTCCGCCGCCGCGCACAGGCCGGCAAGGTCGGCTCCGGCCAGCGCCTCGGCGGCGACCTCCCGGGGAGCGCGGCCGAGCCGCCGGGCCAGCGGCAGCGCCGCGTCCGACTGGAAGTCCGCGTGCTGGGAGCGGCGCACGGCCGGGTCGACGGGACCGCCCGCCACCGCGGCGAACGCCGGCGCCAGCCGGTCGGACAGCAACTTCTCCAGATCCATCGAAACTGCCGATCTCGCTCGGACCCGCACCGGACGCGGGTCGCCGGAAGGGAATCCGGACGGATCGACGGGACGGCTCCGAGGGGGACCGGGCGAATCGATCCGCCCGGTCGTACGTCGGCTCAGGCGGTCGTGGCTCGCAGGCGAGCAGCCGAACGCCGACGTCGCTCCACGCCCGCCCGCACGGCGCACCGGGGCCGGTTGCTGGGGACGGCGGAGCCACTCATGCCCGGCACTCTACGCGGGCCGCCGCGACGGTGACCACCGGATAGCGGTCAGCTGCCGCCGAGGCGGGGCTGCACCGGGCGTACCGCGACCGGCGCGCCGGGCCGGCCACCCGGCCGGGACGCGTACTCGGGCACGCCCACGCAGGTGAAGAGCAGGGCGGCCAGGTCGTCGGGCTCGCCGAGCAGGCCCGGCACCGCCGAGTCGTTGAACGTCATGCCGGAGGCGCCGGCTCCCAGGGCGTACGCGGCGAGGTGCAGCCGGCCCTCGACGAGCCCGGCGGCGAGCTGCGCGTCCCGGTAGGAGCGGTCGTCGAGGGTGGCGGTGCGGACGGCGGCGATGGCAACGTACGCGGCGTCGGCGCCGAGCGCCTGGTCCAGGCAGACGCGGAGCAGTTCGTCGCGGAGGTCGCCGCCGCGCAGCGGTGCCGACAGGTCGGGCCACCGGTACAGGCCCGGCGGCACCCCGTCGACACCGTGCACGGCGACCCAGTGCGGCACGGTCACGCCGCGCAGGGCGGCGCTCATCGACCACTCCAGCGTGCGCCGGGGCAGCGTCCGGGACCGGTCCATGCGCCGCTGCGACCCGCGCCGCCGTACCACCTCGTCGAGCGTGGCCGACTCCGGGACGTCCGCCAGGGCGTCCCCGGCCGGCCACGGATCGCCGAGCACCGTCCGCTCGCCGGCGCGCTGGGCGGCGGTGCAGAGCGGCAGCTCCACCGGCGGCAGGTCGCCGGTGGCGGCCGGCCCCGAGGGGGTGACGGCCGGCTCGCCGTCGCCGAGGGTGAGCAGCGCGAGGGGGTACTCGTGGACGCCGTCCGCGCCGACCAGCTCGCGGATCTGCGCGTCGGGAAACAGCGACCGCAGGTTCGGCGCCTGGCCCGCGCTCGCCGCCGCGGCCGACAGTTGGGACAGCAGCGTCCCCGCGTCCCAGTAGAGGTGCCGCCAGCCGCGCTCGGCGTACCGCCAGCCGGTCCGCCAGGGCACGCCGGTCACGACGAGCGTGGTGGCCGTACCGCCGGCGGCCGGCGCGACCTGCACGAGCGCGTGCCGCCGTCCGTCGTACCAGTGCACGCCGTCGGGCACCCCGGCGACGCCGTGCGTGCTCGCGTAGACCTCGAGCGGGAACCGGGCGCCGGCCGACCCGGCGGCGCGGAAGAGGACCGGGCGTCCGTTGCGCTCCGCGGTGCGGACCACGCCGGCGCCGAGGAAGAGCACCCGGCCGAGCTGCGCCGCGTCGAGCGGGCGCTCCGGGCCGGCGCCGCCGGCGAGCACGGCCGCCGCCGGCAGGCCCGGGTCGGGAAGCTCGCGCGGCAGCTCCACCACGGGCAGGTTCCCGGGGTACGCCTTCATCGGCGGCGGCAGCGTCGCGGGGTCGTTCGGGACGAGGTCGTGGCGCACCCGCGGGTCGTCGGCGGGCACGTCCCACTCGCGTTCCGGCACGTACGAGGTGAGCCGGTGCAGCAGGCCGGCGCCCGAGTCGAGATCCACCCGGCCATCCTGCCAGCCGGCCGGCCCGGGCGCGCGGGAGTCGGCGCCCCGCGGCTCTCACCCGCCGGGCAGCTCCTCGACCACGCTTGTGCCGCTGCCCGGCCGCGACTCCCACCACCAGGTCTCGTGCAGCCGCACCCGGCCGTCGTCGAGCACCGCGATCTCCGAGACACAGTGGCCGGAGGAGGTGAGACCGTCGCTGTTCAGCTGCACGTACCGGAAGTCGAGCCGGTCGCCGTCGCGGGTGCCGACGAGATGGCCGCGCCGGATCGCCCCGCCCGCGTACTCGGCCCAGACCGTGCCGTCGTTCTCGTGGTACGTGAAGACGGTCTCCGTGCCGACCTCACCGGCGACGACGTCCGTGACGGCGGCGAAGCGGCGCCCCTCCAGCGAGATCGTCATGTCGATGATCGTAGCGGCGGCGCCCGCGGCTACCATGCCGCGCATGGCGTTGTTGCACCGTGCCGACCTGAAGCCCAACAAGCTCGAACTCCTCGCCGCGTGGCTGCCCGGCCGGAACTGGTTCGCCGGGGACGCGGGCGCCGAGGTCACCCGCGTAGCCGCGTACCGCTTCGACGACCCGGACGGCGCGGTGGGTGTCGAGACCCTGCTCGTCCGCGCCGGTGCCGGGCCGGTCCTGCAGGTGCCGCTGACCTATCGCGGCGCGCCGTTGGCCGGCGGCGACGAGTGGCTGGTCGGCACGACCGAGCACTCGGCGCTGGGCACCCGCTGGGTGTACGACGCCTGCGGTGACCCGGTGTACGCCGCCGTGCTGGCGGACGTCCTCCGCGGCGACGCCGGCCAGGCCGAGGAGTACTTCGAGGTCGACGGCGTCCGCGAGGTCCGCGAGGCGCTCATGACCGTCACCGTCGAGGGGCGGACCGACGTGCCGGTGCCCGGCGCGATCCGCCGGGTCGAGGACGGCGACCCGGCGGTCATCGTCACCGACGGCGTCGAGTTGTTCGTCGTCCGCCGGGTGGGCGGTGCGGCGGCGTCGAGCGGCACCGTCCTGACCGGCACCTGGCCCGGCGGTCCCGGAGTCGTGCCGCTCGCGTACGTGCGGAGCTGAGGCGCGCCACCGTCCGGTTCGTGCAGCGGCCGCGGCGAGCCGATGTGGGGCCGCACCGCCTTTGGAGCTGATGTCGTGGATGAATCGTGCCGGCTCGGTTCACGCGTGGTGCCCGGTGCGCAGGGGGTCGCCGGCGTGGGCTGGATTCGGCGCGCTGGTCGATGTCCCAGACGGCTCAGCTCCAAAGGCGATCGCTCCGCATCGTCGGGCTGGCGACGACGGCTGACCGCCGGGCGGTTGCGTGGGCCGGAGCAGATGCCCCGGCCCACGCCGCCGGATCACGGCACGGGGTACTCCGCGAGGTAGACCGGCGCGCCGACGCGGGTGGTGTCGGCCGCCGCGCCGACACCGTTGACCACGTGGTCGATCGTGCCGGCGCTGAGGTTCACCGTCATGATGTGGTGCAGCCGCACACCGGGCCGGTCCGGCACCTCGAAGCCGTTCTCGGTGTGGATCGACGGGTTGTTCTGGTTGAACACGTACACCCCGCCGCCGTACAGGGTGTGGTGCCGCACCCGGTCGCCGACCTTGTAGCCGGCCCACCCCTGGACGTCGCCGTTCATCCAGTCCGCCTGCGTCGGCGGGTCGTACGGGAGCTCGTTCTGGTAGAGGATCGTCGTCCCGTGCTCGCCGTTCCACACCGTGTTGTAGCGCTGGAAGTGCTCGACGAACAGTCCGGTGGCGGTGACGTGGTCGCCGTTGACGATCGCGCCGTACCGGCCGGTGTTGGTCCGCC
Source organism: Micromonospora sp. NPDC126480 (assembly GCF_040302465.1). Classification (NCBI taxonomy): domain Bacteria; kingdom Bacillati; phylum Actinomycetota; class Actinomycetes; order Micromonosporales; family Micromonosporaceae; genus Micromonospora; species Micromonospora sp. NPDC126480. The sequence continues at coordinate 23,708 of NZ_JBEORU010000011.1, read as the reverse complement.
AGCGCTCCGTGTCGCCGTTGACGCCCTCGGTGAAGCCCTCGACGCCGTGGTCGCCCCGCCATACCCAGGTGTGATCGATGAGGACGTGGTCGCTGTTGATCTCCAGGGCGGTGTGGGTGCGGCCGATGTGCGGCCCGCCGACCCGGAAGTACACGTCGGACAGGGTGATCGGGTTGCGCGCGGTGCTGTGGTTGCGCCCGTGCCGGCTGCCGACCCGCAGCAGGACCGGCGACTCCCGGAGCCCGGCGTCCACGGTCACCCCGGCCACCACGACGCCGGGCACGCCCGCGACGTCGAGCGGCACGGCGCCGTTCACGGCGGTGAGGGTGGCGTGCCCGAGCCCGAGCACGACCGTGTCCGGGCGCCGGATCTCGATGCTGCGGGCGACGTCGTACACGCCGGGGGTGAGCAGCAGGTGCTTGCCGCGGGCGAGTTCCCGGTTGATCACGTGCACCGGGTCACCCGGCTTGGCGATGAAGAAGTCGCGGATCGGGATGCTGCGGCCCGGGGTGAGGCCGGTGCCCCAGGTGATCCCGCGGGTGTCCCGGCGGACCGCCGGCACCCGCACGTGGTAGCGACCCCGGTCGTCCACGTACAGGTACGGCTTCTCCCGGCTGAGCGGCGTGGTGTCCAGTGTGGTGTACGGCGGGTCCGGGAAGTTGGCGTCGTCCGGTGCGCCGACCACCCCCGCGAACACCTGGTTCCACACCGCGTTGGACCAACTGCCGATCTCGCTGTTGCGGGTCAGCCACTGCTGCTGGGAGCCGTTGACGACGTCCGGCAGCCGCGAGTCGGCGATGAAGCCGCCGCTGGCGTACTGCGGGCCGGCGGTGCAGTAGTCCATCAGCGACAGCGTGCCGCCGTTGATGTCGAGGCGGCGCATCGACACCGCCTGGGACACCGCCCAGAAGTTCGCCGAGGACCGGCAGTCGTCCTGGCCGGCGGCGTTGATCGACAGCGACAAATTCGACAGCGTGCGCCAGAAGTTGACCAGGGCGATGCAGTTGCCGGCGCCGCCGTCGGCGAGGCAGCGGTTGTAGACCTCGATCTTGCCGTTGAGGCGTACGTCGGTGGGGGTGGCGCCGAGGCCGGAGACCTCGGTGTAGTAGCCCACCTTCACCTGTAGCGGCTGCTCCGCGCTGCCGTAGCTGCCGGGCAGGAACAGGTACGCGTGCCGCGCGGTGCCCATCTCGGCGTCGACCTGCGCGGCGTGCCGGGCGTCCATGGTGGCCTGGATCTCGCTGACCGGTGTGCCCGGTCCGAAGATCGTCACGTTGGGGCCGAAGTCGGGGGCGCCGGGGCGGGGTGGGCCGGCGGTTGCGGCGGGCGCGGTGGCGGTGACGGCGGTCGCGAGCACGAGACCGAGCACCAGTGCCCGGCGTCCGCGCCGTCGTGTGCCGTGGATGGTCATGCGGTGGTCCTCCCGGGTGGTGACGGCGAGCGAGAGAGCGCTCTCCGAAGGAGCCGTGCGGTGGTCGGGACGGCGGAAAGGGGATCGGAACTGTTTCTACCGGGTGAACGCGCCGGGTGGAAGAGGGCAACCTACGGTCCGCCCTGGACGGCCCGGACCGAGCTGTCAACGTATCGTTGACACATGCCGTCCGAGTTGGACCTACTGACCGAGGTGAGAGCCGCCCGGGCGCGGCTCGACGACGAGGAGCTGACGCTCATCGACCGGGCCCGGCACGCCGGTGCGACCTGGGCGCAGGTCGCCGCCGCGCTCGGGCTGGCCAGCCGCCAGGCGGCCGAGCAGCGGCGTCAGCGGCTCGCCGCGGCGGTCCGGGCCCGACGGACGGCAGACGACGCGCCCTTCGGGCCCAGGATCGCCGCCCTCCGCGCCGCGATCGCGGAACTCGACCGGTGGATCGCCGCCGACCGGCGGTGGGACAGGCGCTTCGCCGCCGCTCCGCTGGTACGGCGCACCGTCACGGCGGCCCTGGACGCGCCGCCCGGCCCGCTGCACTCGCTGGCCCGGCACGTGGTGGCCGACCTGGCCGCGGCCGGTCCACGCCGGGTGCCGGCCCGACCGCGGGCACTCGCCCAGGCCGTCCAGGCAGCGCTGTCAACGCCCCGTTGACAGCGGTCGCCGATCTTGCGTCGAGTCGACTCAGCTTTGAGGATCGGAGCTGTCACGCCGTACTCGTCGGGAGTCCCATGCGTCGTAACGCCCTGCTCTTCGTGGCCATCTCGCTGCTGTCCGGCTTCGGCAGCACCACGATGTCGCTCGTCGCCGGCATCTGGATCCTCGACCTGACCGGCTCGGGCAGCCTCGCGGCGCTGGCCGGCGTCTGCGTCTTCGCCCCGGTGCTGGCCGGTCCCTGGCTCGGCGGCGTGGTCGACCGGCTGCCCCGGCGTCCCACGCTGATCGCCGTACACCTGCTGCTGGTGCCGCCACTGCTCAGCCTGCTCGTGGTCCGGGACGCGGGCGACACCTGGCTGCTCTTCGCCGTCTCCCTCGCCTACGGGATCGGCTACGTGCTCATCGACGCCGGCGAGTCGGCGCTGCTCCCGGAGACGCTGCCCGCCGAGCGGCTCGGCGCCGTCAACGGTTGGCGGACCAGCGCCCAGGAGGGCGTCAAGCTGGTGGCGCCGCTCGCCGGGGCGGGCCTCTACGCCTGGCAGGGCGGTCACCTCGTCGCGATGGTGAGCGCGACGATGCCGGTCCTGGCGGCAGTTCTCTACACCGCCGTCCGCCCGGCCGGGCGCCGGCCGGTCGCGACGACGGCCCGCCGCCCCGGCCTCCGCGCCGGGCTCGCGGTGATCCGGCGCCGACCCGTGATCCACCGCAGCGTGGGCCTCGCCGCCGTCGCCATCGGACTGTCCGGCTTCACCACCGCGGCGTACTACCAGGTCGTCACCGGTGACCTGGCCATGCCGTCGACGTTCCTCGGCGTCCTGCTCAGCGCCCAGGGCGCCGGATCCATCGCCGCCGGGCTGGTCGCCGGGCGCCTGATCGACCGGCTCGGCCCCGTCCGCGTCGCCACCGCCGGGACCGCCCTCTTCGCCGTGGTGTGCGCGGGTCGGTGCCTGCCCTGGTGGCCCGCGGCGGTCGCGGCCTCCCTCCTCGCCGGCCTCGCCCTGCCGTGGGCGCTGATCGCGGCGGTCACCGCCGTCCAGACCCGCACCCCGGCGCGGCGGCTCGGGCGCGTCGCGGGAACCGCCACCACCGTGATGTTCGGCCCGGTCGCGGTGACCACCCCGCTCGGCTCGGCCGCCGTGGCGCTCGGCGCCCGCCCGACGTTCGCCCTCGCCGCGGCCCTGTGCCTGGCGGCCGTCGCGGTGGTCACCGCCGGGCAGCGCCGGACCACCGCCTTCCGAATCCACGCCCGGCCGCTGCGGCGTTCCCCCGGTGCGCCCCGGCCCACTCGTAGATCATGGAAGGGGCGGCCGGGACGGGGGTGGCTGTGGAGGCGCTCGACCTGCTGGTGGTGCTCGGTGCCACCGTGCTCGTCGGCACGACGCTGGGCGGCCGGTACCGGGTGGCGCCACCGGTGCTGCTGATCGCCCTGGGCGTGCTGCTCGCGTTCGTCCCGCTCTTCTCCGAGGTGCTGCTCGAGCCCGAGGTCGTGCTGCTGCTGTTCCTGCCGGCGATCCTCTACCGCGAGAGCATCACCACCAGCCTGCGCGAGATCCGTGCCAACCTCGCCGCCATCGTCCTGCTCGCGGTGGGGCTCGTGGTGGTCACCATGGTCACGGTGGCGTACACCGCGAGGGCGTTCGGCATCGACCCGGCGGCGGCCTGGGTGCTCGGCGCCGTGCTGGCGCCGACCGACGCCGCGGCGGTGGCCGGGCTGGCGAAGCGGATGCCCCGCCGGCTGCTCACGACGCTGCGCGCGGAGAGCCTGATCAACGACGGTACGGCCCTGGTGCTCTTCGCGGTCGCGCTCGGCCTGATCACCGGCCACACCGCGCCCGGCGCGCTCGGGTTCCTGGAGCGGCTCGGGGGCGCGTTCGTCGGCGGCGTCGCCGCCGGCCTGCTGGTCGGCACGGTGGTGGTGCTGCTCCGCAAGCGCCTCGACGACCCGCTCCGGGAGGGCGCGCTCAGCGTCCTCACGCCCTTCGCGTCGTTCCTGCTCGCCGAGTTGGTCCACGCGAGCGGTGTGCTCGCGGTGCTGGTGGCCGGGCTGGTCCTGTCGTGGGCGAGCCCGCGGGTGATCGGCGCGCGGGCCCGGATCATGGCCTTCGACTTCTGGGACCTGAGCACGTTCCTCATCAACGGCGGGCTCTTCGTGCTCGTCGGCCTGCAGATCCCCCGGGCGGTCGAGGGTGTCACCAGCACCTCGCTGATCCGGGCGCTGCTCATCGCGGTGGTCGTGGCCGGGGTCGTCTTCGTGACCCGGCTGGCGTGGGTGCACCTGTCCGCCCTCGGGATCTGGGCGGTCCGGCGTCGTACGCCACGACGTGAGCCCCGGCCGCCGTGGCGGATCAGCGTCGTCGCCGCGTGGGCCGGATTCCGTGGCGCGGTGTCGTTGGCCGCGGCGCTCGCGGTGCCGTTGACCATGCCGGACGGCGGGCCGGTCCACGAGCGGGATTTGATCATCTTCTCCACCGCGCTGGTGATCGTGCTGATCATGCTCGTCCAGGGGACCACGCTCCCGCTCGTCGTCCGCTGGGCCGGCCTGATGGGGGACGCGCAGCGCGAGGACGAGGTGCGGCTGGCCCGGCTGCGCGCCACCGAGGCGGCGCTGGCCGCGCTGCCCGACGTCGCCGGCCGGCTGGGCGTCGAGGCGGACCTGGTCGAGCGGCTCCGGACGGAGTACCAGTCGCGCCTGGAGGGCATGCGCAGCGGCGTGGCGGAGGAGGGGCAGCCGATGCGGGACCAGGAACGTCAACTGCGGCTGGCCGTTCTGGAGCACAAGCGCCGCGAGGTGACCCGGCTGCGGGACCGCAACGAGATCGACGACATCGTCCTGCGGGAACTCCAGGCGGTGCTGGACATCGAGGAGATCCGGCTCGCCGGGCCGACCGTCAACGAATGAGACCCCGGCGGATACGCCTGCTGCGCGGGTACCTCCGGCGCCGCTCGCCCGCTCGGCGGAGGTCAGAGAGCGTGCCGGACCCAGACGTTGGGCTCGACGTAGACGGCGTGGTCCTGGGCCACGTCGCACCAGACCGGAACCAGCGCGTGCGGCACGTGCACCGGGCCGGTGCGGTCGAACGGCAAACCGGTCCAGGCCCGCCACTCGGCGAGGGTGCCGGGGATCGTCATCGAGCGCGGCGCGACCGAGTCGATCCGCCCGCCCGCGCGTACGTGCACCCGCAGCCACGGGTCCACCGGCAGGCCGTCGTCGCGGACGCGGAACGCGTACTCCCGCATGGGCTCGTCGGGGACGGTGTGCTTGCCGCTGGGGCGGACCGGCGCGACCAGCTCGGTGAAGCCGAGGCGCTGCGCGTTCGCGCGCATCGCGCCGAGCATCCGGGCCGAGACGCCGCGGCTCCGGGCCTCCGGGCGTACGCAGATCTCCAGCGCCGAGACCAGATTCGGCGTCGTGCCCGCCAGCCGGTTGACGGTGGCCCGTTGCACGACCCGGTCCCAGCCGCCCGGCGGCAGCTCGTCGGCGGTCCAGGACAGCGGCACGCTGTACGCCCGGGCCACCGCGCGGCCGGGCGCGGCCGGGTCGAGGGCGAGCAGGACGTGGTCCGGGTAGTGCAGGTCGGCGACCGCGTAGTACAGCGACGCCATCGGGTCCCAGCTCATGAACTCCGGCCACGCGCCGTCGAAGTCGTCAAGCAGGGGCGCCAGGTCCGGCCGCTCGGCGAGGGTGACGATCTCAAGATCCACGTAGCGCACCGTAGCCGTCGGTCGGTCTGGGCGCGACCGGATATCGGCGCCCCAAGTGATTGGAAGGGACCCTTCTACTACCGCAGGCGTTAACAAGGGGCCCTTCCTTTCACCCGACACTTGGTGTGTCCGTGATCGGACTGCTCACCCTCCGCAGTCGCGAGAAGGATGAGTTCGGCCACCGTGGTCACCCCCTCCCCGAAGGAGGCGCGCGTGTCCGATCCCGCCCGCACCCCGCGACCCGCCCGCTCCGTCCCGGGCCTCGACGCCCTCGCCCGCCTCGCCGACGACGCCCTGCGCGGCACCGGCACCCGACTGCCCGCCGATGCTCTGGTGGACCGGTACGACGAGCGGGAGAAGCTGCTCGCCGGTCGGCTCGTCGACCACCGCTCCGGGCTGCGGCCGGCGCGCCGGATCGGCCCCTTCCGTACGCCCGGCGGCACCGACGTCTTCTGGGACGTCTTCGCCGCCGCCGCCCGGCTCACCATCGCCGAGACCGGGGCGGCGGCCCCGGCGATCGTGCTCACCGCCGCCCGCCCCCCGGTAGTCGGGCCGCGCGGCGTCTCCGTCGACGTCGAGCCCGGCACCGTCTGGATCCGCGGTGACCTGCTCGGCGGCCTGCCCGCCGACGCGTACGCCGGGCTGCGCGTCACCGAGGGCAGCCTGAGCCTGCCCGCCGGGTCGACCGTCACCGGTGACCGGATCACCGTCCCCGCCCCACTGACCGCCGCGCTGAAGGTGGCGCCCGCCCCGGACGAGCCGCCGGCCGGCACCGGCGGCTGCGACGCCGGGACGGCCACCACCCTGCCCGCGGCGGTGAGCCTGCGGTTCCGGGCCGGAACGCTGGACGTCGGCGGGGAGCCCGGCGAGGCCCACCTGTGGGACGCCGCCTTCCGGTTCGGCGCGCCCACCGGCGACCGGACGTTCGTGGCCCGGCTCTGGACGGTCGTGCTCGGCTACGACGTCGAGCCGGACACCCTCGACCCGGCAGGTACGGATCTCGTGGCCTTCGGCGGCCGCGCAGCGGTGCGCGGCGGTGGGCTGGGCCTGCCCGTCGTGACCGCCACCGACCCGGCGATCCTCGGCGAGGCGGCGTACGCCGCCCGGTGGCTGCTCCAGGTCAGCGGCCTGACCGCCCGCTGGTACGAGTCCGACCCGCGCCCGCACGAGCTGCCCGACGCGTGGCTCGCCGTGTCGGCGTCCGGGGCGATGCTCGCCGCCGAGGACGTACCGCCGCTCGGCCCTCCGGTCACCCACACCTACGACCTGTGGGCGACGGGGGAGGAGGGCCACCGACTGCCCTGGCGGCAGACGTACGACGAGCCGTTCTGGCTGCTCTGGTCCTGCCACCTCGCCGACGGCGAGCACCTCATGGCGCAGTGCTCGGTCGAGGCCGCGCTGGACCGGCCGCTGACCACCGAGGGGATCCCGGTGGACACGCCGACCCGGGCCGGGGTTCTGTGGCTGCACCGCCGCGCCGGCGAGACGACCGCCCTGCTCGGCGCGGCGCTGCCGCCGAATCCCCGCCGGCACCTCCAGTTCGCGCTGCGCAACGCCCTGGTGTGGACCACCCTGCCGGCGTTCTGCGTCGTCCGGGGCGTCCTGCGTGACGGGTCCCTCGGCTCCGGCACGGCACAGCTCGCCTTCGGTGTGCACGGGTGGGCGCCCACCCTGCCCGACCCGTACGTCGCGAACGCCACGATCGTCCGGCCGCGCATCGGGCGGGAGGTCCCCCCGACCACGCTGGTCTGCCGGATCGGTTGGGCCGGGCCGGACACCGCCCCGACGGTGGACTTCGAGGGTCTGCTCGGCGTCGCCACCGCGACCGTGAGCGGCCGGCCCGCCTCGCCGGTCGAGCCCCGTCCCGCCGACCGCGACCGGACGGCTCCCGACGTGGGGCTGACCCAGGTCGAGCAGGGTCGGCTGCACCTGGACAAGCGGACCGATGCGCAGTGGCAGGCGGCGCAGCGCCGCGAACTGGAGCTGCGTGGGCAGCGGGTCGAGGCCGCCCGCCAGTCGGACGCGGTGAGCAACGCCATCGTCGACCGTTACCTGAACGAGGTCGTCGGACCGACTCCGCCGCTGCTGCTGCTCGACGTCTCCACCAACCAGGACCTGCTGGGCGTCGCGATGGGCGGGCGGCAGACCGGCGCGGCGGGCGGCGCGTTCCCGGTCGAGGGACTGGCGGTCCGCTCCGAGGTCGCCGACCTGCGCGTGGTCGCGCTGCCGCAGGTGCAGTGGGAGCCGGTCCGCACCCTCGACGCCGACCAGGACATCGCCACGATGGGCTGGTTCCCGACGCCGCTCGCCTCGGCCGTCGACGGCGGTGCCACGACGATCGGCGCCCGTTCGCAGAAGCTGGTTCCGGTGGTGCCGGCCGACGCCCTGGACGGCACGGTCGGCGCGTTCCGGGACGGCACCCCGGTCGGCCTGCGGACCACGTTCCCCTTCGGGCTGATCGCGGCGGTGCTGGTCCGACCCGACGCCGCCGCGGACCGCCCCGCGGACCTGCTCGACCTGACCCGCCCGGCGTTCCCCACCGAGGACGCGGTCGGCGGCCTCCAGGTCACCGCGCAGGCCGAGGGCGGCCGGCCCGACGACGGCGGCGTCTCGGCGACCTTCGCCGGCCGGATGCGCCAGTTGCTCAACGGCGTCGACCTGGCCTCGGGCGCCCCGCTCGGGCTGTCCATGCTCGGCTCGACGGCCGACCCGACGGGCAGCGTGGAGGCCGTCTTCAACAACGACATGGCGGCGAACCCCCGGGTGCCGGTCACCCGGATCGACGTGTCGGGGTACGGCGGCTCGAACTTCAGCGACTGGAACAACCCGTTCGCCGCGTTCGCGGAGGCCGCCAAGGTGCAGTTCCGGGTCGTCGTCGGCCGGACCGCGCTGGAGGTCATCAAGGTCAACAGCGTGCTGCACCCGTGGGGCATCCGGGTCACCCGCTCGGTGACCGTGGAGCGGCGCCCCGGCGGCGGCGTGATCCGTCGGGACAGCGGCTGGCAGGCGTTCACCCCGGGCCTGTTCGACTACCGGTACTTCGACGAGGGCGTCGGCGACGTGGTCGTCGCCCCGTACACCTTCGACGCCGGGCTGTTCCGCGGCCTGTTCGACGTGCGGACGATCCGCCCGGCTCCCGGCGCGGTCTTCGGCTCCGGCGGCACCCAGCTGGTGCCGTACCACTTCGACGCCGACCTGGCGCTCGACGGCCTGCCCGGCCGGGCCACGGCCACCGGCGTGCTGGGCTGGTTGCAGGTCACCCCGAACGGCGCACCGGCGCCGGTGTCCGACCTGCGCGCGTTGATCGAGGCCCAGGGGCCGGTCGGCGGCCCGGTCGACGCGTGGCTCGACGTCGCCGGCAGCGGGCTGCCGTTCCGCGCGCAGCGGATCGAGGTCGGGCTCGCCGACGACGCCGGAACGCCGGTGTTCGTCGCGACGGTCCGCGGCATGCCGCGGCTGCCGGAGACCGGCGCCTGGTCGGTGGTGGTCCGGCCGGCGGCCGGGGGCGGCGGCGAGGCCGTGCCGGTCGCCGAGACCCGGGGTACGCCGCTGGTGCGGCGCTACCCGGTCGCCTACGCCGCCGGTGACCGCAGTGTGTTCACCGAGCCGCCGCTGGTCGGGGCGCCCGGGCCGTACCGGTTCGCCGACGCCGCCGACCTGCTCACCCCGGCCGCGCCGGCGCACGACTACGCCCTGCTGCAGAGCACGCCGACCCACGCGTTCTGCTTCCCGCGCCCGTCCGTCCCGGCGCCCGGCGTGCCCCGGGTCGAGTCCGGCCACCGGGTGGCGCTCGCCGACGTGCTCGCCCGCTCCACCTCGAAGGGCGCCTTCCCGCCGCCCGCCAACACCATCGAGCTGCCACCGGGCGTGGTGCACCTGGACGTCGGACCGGGCGGCCGGCTCGCGCTCAGCGACCCGGTCGACATCGTGGGCCACCCCACGCCGCTGCGCATCGCCGGCAGCACCGGCCACGGGTCCCAGCTGCGCTACGACAGCGCGCGGCTGCGGCTGGAGCTGACCGGGGAGCGCTGGTCGGCGGAGTTCACCGGGTTGCGGATCTGGACGGACATCGCCGGGATGACCGAGCTGACCGGCAGCGAACTGGACATCGCCGGTGGCACCGACCGGCGCCCCGAGATCAGCCGGCTGCGTTCGCTGCTGCTGACCGAGATCGAGGAGATCCTGCGCTACATCCCGTTCTTCGGCGACCGGGGCGAGGAGGGCCCGCTCCCGCTCGGCGCGACCAACGCCAAGCACGAGGTGAAGTTCGACGCGAAGACAATCGTGAGCTTCCCGAAGTTCTCGCTGCCGGTCGGCGCCGACCTCACCGCGACCCTGTCGCTGGGTGCCAGCAGCGGCATCGACCTGGCCACCGGCGGCGCCAAGGCCTCGGCGGTGTTCGGGGCGGAGTTGGAGGGCCGCATCCCGGTCACCACGATCGGGGTGGCGAAGGTCTTCGTCATCGTGAGCCTGAAGGTCACCTTCTCGCTCACCTCGGTCTCCGGGAGCGTCACCAGCGAGAAGTTCGAGCTTGTCGCGTTCGCCGGGGTGGGCGTCGAGGGCAACATCGGCGTCTTCAAGGCGTACGCGTTCCTCGGCATCGGCTTCGTGCTCGCGTACGACGCGATCGCCGACCGGACCAGCTACGGCGGGCTCGTCGCGCTTGAGGCCGGCGTCGACATCACCACCAGCGTCAAGATCGTCAAGGTGAAGCTCCGGGCCGAGCTGAAGGGCCTGGTGTACGACGACGCCGGCACCACCAAGTGCGACTACACCGGCTCGGTCAAGCTGCAGGTCGACATCTTCCTGATCATCTCGATCAGCGCGACCTACCAGATCAGCGACACGGTCACGCTCTAGGAGTCCGCCATGGCCACCGCACACAAGCTCACCCTCGTGCCGTACCTCCAGCGCTGGGACCACGCCTCGCGGACGCTGTCGATCCGGCTGCTCGTCGCCCCCGCCGGCAACCCGCTCGAGCCGTTGCTGGCCGCGCCGCCCGGCGTGCCGGCGTTCGCCGACGCGAGGTTCGCCTTCGCGGTCCAGCTCTCCGACGCCGTCGACGCCCTGCCGCAGCGGACCCTTGTCGACCAGACCGCCGTCCTGCCGCCCGATCCGTCCACCGTGCACGCCCCGGACGCCCGGAGCGCCTTCACCGCCATCGGGGACGCCCTGGAGATCCCGGCCGGACCGGCCGGGGACACCTTCGCGCCGCAGCACCGGGACCCGAGCCAGCAGCTGCGCAAGTACCTGCCGGAGAGCTACCGGCGCTCGTTCCCGTTCGTCCGGCCGCGTACCTCGCTCGCCGTCACCGACGGCAGCTACCACTGCCTGATGAGCTGCCCGCCCGAGCCGGCGCCCCCGCCGCCACCGCAGGTGATCGGCTGGGGCGAGGCGATCGCCTTCGCGCTGCGCCGCCCGCGGCTCGCCGAGGCGCTCGGGCTGATCGTCGCGCTCGAGGTACCGGTCGACCCGGCCCGGCTGGCCGGCGGCGGCTGGCTCTGGGTGGACCTCGCCCCGCACAGCGACTACGCCGCCCAGACCACCGACCCCGCCTTCCTGCGCTCCTTCGCCACCCGGGTGCCGGCGCTGCCGGACGACGCGGACCCGCCGGTCTTCACCCCGGTGCTCTTCCCGGTCTCCGCCGACGCCACCGAGGCCGGTGCGCTCGGCAACTACGACAAGGTCTTCGTGGAGGCGCTGCGCTTCGACGACGGCTTCGCCAAGATCGTGCACGCCCGGCAGCCGGTCAGCGCCGACCTGCTGGACGAGAGCGGCTCGGGGGCGCCCGTCGCCCGGGACGAGGGCGTCCAGCTGGGCTGGGACGACGAGGACATCCTCGAGGGGCAGAACCGGGCGCTGGGCGCCCCGCCCGACGGCGAGGACCCGGTGCTCGCCCCGCGCGGCGTGTTCGGCTACCGCGTCGACGTCCGGGAGGCCGGTGCCGACGGCTGGACGTCGCTGTCCCTCGTGGACGCCCCGCTCGTCGTCGGTGTCGACCTCGGCACTGCCCGGGAGGAACGGTGGAGCGAGGTCGTGCCGGCCGAGCACAGCGGTCAGCTCTGGCTGCCCGCCTGGTTCCTGCGCTGGCGCGGCGGGTCGCTCGTCGTCGACACCGTCGACGAGCAGCGGCTGATGGACGTCCCGGTCGGCCAGGCCGACACCGCCGTACCGGCCGGCGCCGACGCGGTGGAGCCGCGCTACGGCCGGTCGTACGAGTTCCGGGTCCGGCTGGCCGACGCCACCGGCGGCGGCCCCGACGTCGCCGCCGTGCCCTCCCGCCCCGGCCAGGCGCCGACCGCCCTGCTGCACCTGCGCCGGTTCCGCCCGCCGTCGACGCCCCCGGTCGACCCGGTCACCGCGCCGCCGGACGGCCGGGTCGCCGCGCTGACCGTGCACCGCCCGACGCTGGGCTACCCGGAGGCGGTGTTCGCCGCCGGCGCGCCCGCCCGCGCCGCCCTGCTGGCGCAGATCGCCGCCAACGACGCCAATCCCGGGAACGAGACCACCCCGGCGGTCCCCGACCCGGACACCGGCCGGCTGCACGTCCGGGTGCTGCTGCGCACGCCGGCCTTCGACCCGGCCGGCGGCGACGACGGGTACGTCGAGTGGTACGCCACCACCCGGCCGTTCCCGGCGGACCCGGACGAGGCGTACGAGCTGGAGCTGGACTGGATCGACGCGGCCGACCACACGGAGGTCGACGTCACCGGCCAGACCGGCGGCGAGGGCACCGTGACCGGACCACTGCCGGTGCTCACCGCCCGGGACGTCCGGCTGGAGCTGCGGGCCCTCGGTGCCGCCGACCCGGCGTACTTCGGCACCGACGCCGCCCGGCGCGGCCCGGCCCGGATCGTCGACCTGCACGGCGCCGCCGGCGCCGAGCCGGACCTGCTGCGACCGCTGCCGCTCGCCGACGAGCTGCGCTCGGTGTTCCTCCGGCCGGACGCCGGCACGGCGGTGGTGACCCACGCGCTGGCCGCCCAGTCCGCGCCCACCCCGGCCCTGCTCGGCCGGCTCGCCGGCGCGGTGGAGCTGGTGGCCGACGGGCCGATGCTGCTCGGGCCACCGGGGCAGCGGGTCGGCTTCGGCTGCGCCGGGCTCACCCACCATTTGGCGCCGGACCTGACCAGCGTGGAGTTCGCGGATCCGGCCGAGCTGGCCGGGCAGTGGATCAACGTGGTGCAGGTGGTGCTGGACCGGGACTGGACGTGGCGCGGCGCCGGCTCGCCGACCCTGTCGGTCCGCCGGACGGTCCGGCTGCCCGACGCGCCCGGCGCGCCGTCGGAGACCGTCGACGTCGGCACCGTGGAGCTGATGGACTCGGTGAACGTGCAGGCCACCCGCGGCGCGGTCGACCGCACCGCCACCCGCCTGTACTTCCTCGACGCGCTGCCCCCGCCGGCCGGTCCGGACGGCTTCCCGTACGAGCTGGCGGTCGGCTACGAGCTGACCGTCACCCTGGCCGGCGGCGGCACCGTCACGCGGACCGTGGAGACCCGCCTGCCCGTGGTCACACCCCCGGCCCAGGTGCCGAAGGTGGTGGCCGCCGGGATCGCGCTCACCCCGTACGCGACGGACGCCGAGTACGCGGCCACCGCCCCCCGGATCCGCCGGCTGTGGCTGGAGTTCGCCGAGCCACCCGCCGACCCGCGGGACGCGTACTTCGTCCGGCCGCTGACCGTGACCCCCGACCCGATGCTGCTGCCCGGCACCGAGCCGGTCGCCGACCCGCTCACCGTCGAGGGCGTGCCGCTGGATCCGGAGCCGGTCCGGGTGATCACGCCCGGCCAGGTGCAGGACCACGCCGGGCTGGCGACCATGCAGCGCCTGGAGCCGGCGGCCGACAGCGACCGGCACTTCCTGGTGCCGCTGCCGCCGAACACCGACCCGAACTCGCCGGAGCTGTTCTCCTTCTACACCTACGAGATCCGGGTGGGGCACGACCGGGGGCCGGCCGCCGACCCGCTGTGGTGCACGGCGCAGGGCCGGTTCGGGGAGTCGCTGGTGCTGGAGGGCGTCGCCCATCCGGCACCGGAGCTGCCGTGCACGGTGCTCGCCGAGCCGGACGGCGCGGTCCGGGTCCGCGCCGCGTACGCGGTGCCGTACCTGGGGCTGCGACGGGTGGCGCCGAGCCCGCCGAACACCGGCCTCTGGGCGGTGCTGTACGCCCGGGTCACCCAGGCCGACGGCAGCACGAAGCGCAACATCCAGCTCGATCTGCGGCCGCTGCGCCCACTGCGGAAACGCCCCGACGCCGGCGTCCCGCTCGCCGTGGAGGGCGAGATCGGCTGGACCGGGGACGAGGTACGGGGTGCGCTCGACGCCGCCGGCCTGCCCACCGGCTCGCCGATCGGGGCGCTCGCCGTCGAGGTGCTGCCGGAGCCCAACGGCAGCTTCGCCGACCCGCTGGGCGGCGACCTCGGCCAGGTCCGCATCCTCCGGACCAGCCCGCTGGCACCGGTCGTCCGCGGCTGCTGCACCGACTGACCGCGGCGGCGTTCAGGGCAGGGGGTGGGCGATGCCCCGGGCGTGGTCGGCCACGCCCGCGCCCACCACCGTCGCGCTCAGCGGGAGCATCTCCAGGCAGCGGCGGACGGCGGCGGCCATCAGCACGTTCGGCACCCGCATCGAGAGCGTGCAGTGCGGCACCCAGCGCCCCGGGCGGTACTGGTCGGCCAGGGCGATCCCCGCGGCGGCCAGCCGGTCGTGCACCCGGCGGTGGTGCGCCAGCAGGTCGGCGGTCGGCGTGACGCCGAGCCAGAGCACCCGACCGACGAACTGCCCGGCGTACTGGAACTCCAGCTCCAGCGGCGCCGCCACGACGGTGCCGGTCAGGGCCCCGGCCACCTGCTGCGGGTCCAGGCGCGGCGCCACCGCGAGCGACACGTGCGGCCGGTGCCGCTGCGCCAGCAGCGAGCGCATGCTCTGCACACCCTCGGCCTCCAGCGCGTCCCAGAGCACCCGGATCCGCCGGGTGGCGTCGGTGTCCAGGTAGAGCTCCAGCGCCGCGACCACGGTGATCAGCGTAGAGCGGCGCGGTCGGGCGGTTCTCAGGGCACGACGACGGCGCGGCCTTCGAGCGTCCCGTCGGCCATCTTCCGGTACGCGGTCATCGCGTCCTCGAGCGCGAACGTGGTCGCCTTCGGATGGATCATGCCCCGGGCACCCAGCTCCAGCACCTCGATCAGCTCCGGGCGGCTGCCCCAGTAGGTGGTCTGGATGCTCACCTCGTACGGCACGGAGAAGAACCCGACCGGCAGGGTGCCGCCGCCGATCCCGACGATGGTCAGGTCACCGACGGTCCGTGCGGCGGCGACGCCGAGGGCGAGGGTCGCGTCGGCCCCGACGCAGTCGACGATCACGTCCGCGCCCCGGCCCCCGGTGACCTTGCGGATCTCCTGCGCGGTCTCCGCGCCGGAGCGCAGGGCCAGGTCTGCCCCGCACTCCTCGGCGAGGCGGAGCGCCTCCTCGCGGGTGTCGACGGCGATCACCCGGGCGGCGGTGGTGGCCTTGAGGATCTGCACGCCGACGTGCCCCAGACCGCCCACGCCGATCACGACGGCGGTGCTGGTCGGGCCCAGCTTGGGCCAGGAGCGGCGGATCGCGTGGTAGGGCGTCAGACCCGCGTCGGTGAGCGGCGCGGCCTGCACCGGGTCGAGTCCCGCCGGCAACGGGACGATGTGCCGGGCGTCGGGCACCAGCAGGTAGTCGGCCATGCCGCCGTCGAGGCCGAGGCCGCCGCCCCCGCCGGGCACCGGCGCGCCCGCCGGGTTCTCGCAGTACGGGTCCACACCCACCCGGCACCGGGCGCACGTGCCGCACCCCCACGGCCCGTAGACGGCCACCGGCTGCCCGACCTCCAGCCCGGTCACGCCGTCGCCCAGGGCGTGCACCCAGCCGGCGTTCTCGTGCCCGAGGGTGAACGGCGGGTTCCACGGCACGGCGCCGGCCTCGAAGTCGTGCATCAGGTGCAGGTCGGAGTGGCAGGCGCCGGCCGCGCCGATCTTCACCACCACCTGGCCGGGGCCGGGCGTCGGCTCGGCCACCTCGACCAGTTCCGGCTCCGACTTCCACCCCGGCAAGCGCAGCGCGCGCATGTCTCCTCCTGTGGGTCCGGTTCTCCGCGTCCGTCGATCGCCTGCCCGTTCGGGCCCGGACCAAACCGCTCCGTACCGCGGGGTCGATTCACCCGACGCGGGTGAACCGGCCTCACCCCGGACGGTGTGAGCCTGCCAGGGAAGGGGAGGAGGGGGCGATGATGACGCCCGCGGCGAAGCTGATCGAGCGGCTGGAATCGGGGCGCCACCCGGACCTGCCGGAGACCACGGCCGGCACCGTACGCCTCGACGCCCGCAGCGACGGTCGGACCGAGCACTGGTACCTCACGATCGCCGACCAGCGGATCAGGGTGCGGCGGTGCTCCGACGAGGCCGACCTCGTCCTGCGGGCCGACCGGGCGGTGTTCGACCGGATCGCGACTGGCGAGTTGCATCCGGCCGCCGCGCTGGGCCGCAACGACCTGACCGTGCAGGGCGACATCCGGCTGTTCATGATCCTCCGTCGGCTCTTTCCCGGCCCGCCCGGCGCACGCCACCCGCGGGAGGTGGCCCGGGCGTCGCGGGCGTCGGTGCGGGCCCCCGTGACCGTGGTGAGAGGGAGGAACCGGTGAGGCAGGAGCGGGTGCACGTGATCGTGGGCAACGCCTTCGCCGTCAGCGACGCACAGGGGGACATCGAGTTCGATCCGAACGCACCGGTCGGGCTGTTCTCCTGGGACACCCGGTTCCTGGCGCACTGGGTGCTCCGGGTCGACGGCGAGCGGCTGCGCGTGCTCTCCCGTGACGACATGGCGTACTTCGAGACGCGGTTCTTCCTCGTCCCCGGCACGGCCAGCCACTACGTCGACGCCGACGTCTCCGTCATCCGGCACCGGTCCTTGAACGACAGTTTCCGGGAGAAGCTCACCGTGCTGAACCACTCCGCCGAGCCGGCCGATCTGACCGTGCGGATGGAGATGGGCAGCGACTTCGCCGACGTCGCCGACACCGCCGAGGACGGCCGGCGCCCCCGCCGGCACGTGCACGTCCGGGCGGACACCATCCTGCACCAGCTGCGGTTGCGGTACCGGCACCGGCGGTTCGACCGGGAGACGGTCGTCACCAGCACCGAACCGGCCGAGGTCGACGAGCAGGGCATGACCTTCCGGATCCGGGTGCCACCGCACGGGCAGTGGGAGAACGACCTGCACGTGGGCATGATCGTGCACGGCGAGGCCGGCCGGGACATGCGCGCCGACCTGGCGACGCACCGCCTGCACGTCACCCGGGACATGCGCGAGGACCTGCAGAGGTGGCTGGAGCGGGCGCCCACGCTGGTGGCCGAGAACGACGCGCTCGTGGCGTCGTACCGGCGGTGCCTGATCGACCTGGCGTCGCTGCGGTACGAGCCGCTGTCGTCGAAGCAACGGGTGCTGGTCGGCGGGCTGCCGTGGGCGATGGGCCTCTACGGGCGGGACAGCCTGGTGACCTGCCTGCAGACGCTGCCGTTCATCCCGGAGCTGTCCCCGGTGGTGCTGCGCCTGCTGGCCCTGCTGCAGGGTGGTCAGCTCGACGACACGCACGAGGAGGAACCGGGCAAGATCCTCGCCGAGCTGCGCTACGGGGAAGCGGCCGCGTTCGGCGACGAGCCCACCACCCTGTACTACGGCGCGGCCGACACCACACCCCTGTTCGTGGTGCTGCTCGACGAGTACGAGCGCTGGTCCGGCGACGCCGACCTGGTGCGGGAGCTGCGCCACCCGGCCCGTCTGGCGCTGAACTGGATCGACGAGTACGGCGACTCGCTCGGCGACGGGTACGTGCGCTACCAGCGCCGCAACCGTCGGCAGGGCGCGGTGAACCAGTGCTGGAAGGACTCGCCGGAGGCGATCACCGACGCCGACGGGCGGCACCCGGGTTTCCCGCGGGCGACCTGCGAGGTCCAGGGCTACGCGTACGACGCGAAGATCCGCGGCGCGCGCCTGGCCCGGGAGATCTGGAACGATCCCGCGTACGCGGACCGGCTCGAACGGGAGGCCGCGGAGCTGAAGCGCCGGTTCAACGACGACTTCTGGCTGTCGCACCGGGGGTACTACGCGCTGGCGCTCGGCCCGGACGGCGAGCCGGTCGACGCGCTCACCTCCAACATCGGTCATCTCCTGTGGAGCGGCATCGTGACCGACGAGCGTGCCGGGCTGCTCGCCGAGCACCTGGTCGGTCCGGACCTCTTCTCCGGTTGGGGGGTGCGCACCCTGGCCGCCGGCCAGCGGGTCTACAACCCGGTCGGCTCCCACGTGGGCGCGGTGTGGCCCTGGGACAACGCGGTGGCCGCCGCGGGCCTGCGCCGGTACCGGTGCGACGCCGAGGCGGCCCGGATCGCCGACGGGATGTTCGCCATGGCCGAGGTGGTCGGCGGTTCGGTGCCGGAGCTCATCGCCGGGTATCCGCGCAGCCTCACGAGGTACCCGGTCAAGCTGCCGTCCGCCGGGTGTCCGCAGGCCTGGTCCTCCGGTGGGCTGCTGATGCTGCTGACCGCCGTGCTGGGGCTCGAGCCGCGTGGCCGGAACCTGCTGGTGAACCCGGCGGTGCCGCCGGGCCTCGGGCGGATCGAGCTGCTGGACATCCCGGGCGTGTGGGGCCGCGCCGACGCCTACGGCCGCGACCGCGCCCAGGGCGTGCTCGGGACCCAGCCCCGGCTGCGCTGATCCGCCCCGGGCGTGGCCGGATCGGGGTCGCCGGGCCGGTCGGGGCGCCGGGTCGGGGTGGCCGAGTGTGCCGCCCGTCCGGTCGGGTGGACGCTCGGGCGGTTGCCGGGACGGTCGGTCGGGGTCGTGTGCGGGTCGGAACCGCCGGGTGCCGTGGCCAGCACCCGGTCGCAGTAACCGGGCACCCGGTCCCGGCCCCCGGCCGCGCCGACGAGCCCCGTGAAGGCCGGGTTGTCCAGCGCCCGGCCCGGGTTGTCGACGGCCTCGATCCGGTAGGCCCGGCAGAGCTCCGCCGTCGACGGGTCCGGCCGGTCCGCCGACGAGGAGGGCGTGACGGACGGTGGCTCGGTGTCGCCGCCGGGGGAGCCGGTGGCCTCGACGGCCGGCGCGGACGGCGGCCCGGGCGTCCGCAACGGGTTGGGCAGGACACCGCCGGCTGCGGCGAGAGCCACCCCGCCGGTCCCCGCGACGAGCAGGGCCGCAACTGCGGCACGGAGACCGAAGCCGGTGAGCGTGAAGCCCGACCGGCGTGCGCCGGACACGGAACGGGGTGCGCCCTGCCGGGCCAGCCGGTACGCCCGCACCGCCGCCGCTTCCCCGGCCAACTCGCCGGAGCCCGGAGCGGCACGGACCGCGGACAGCAGCACCGCGAGGGGGTGCGGCCCGTTTCGCCGGTCCATGGCGTCGTCGAGCAGCCGCTCGACGGTCTCGGAGTCCAACCGGTGTGCGTTCATCTCGTGTTCCTAGCGCCACCGCCCGGCGGAGCGTCACACGAGCAGCAGGCGCCGGCGCCGGGACGACGGCGGGGACCCCGGCTCCCCGGGCCCGGTTTCGTCCTGCGGTTGCTGATTCGTCCGATCCGAGCTCCACTAATTACATGGGTGTCATCAAGGTCGGTACGGCGGGTTGGGCGGATCGGACGCTGCTCGATTCCGGCTGGTACCCGCGCTCCGCCAACACCCCGGCCGGCCGCCTGGCCCACTACGCCGACCGGTTCCCGCTCGTGGAGGTGGACACGTCGTACTACGCGGTACCGGCGCCGGAGACCGCGCACGGCTGGGCGGCGGCCACCCCGGCGGGCTTCACCTTCGACGTCAAGGCGTTCCGCTTGTTCACCGGTCACCCGACACCGGTCGACTGCCTCCCCCGGGACCTGCGTCCCCCCGGGAACCCGCGCCGGATCCGCCGCCGCGACCTGCCTCCCGGCGCGTACGACGAGCTGTGGGTCCGGTTCCGCGCGGCGCTGGAGCAGCTCGCGGTGGCCGACCGGCTCGGCGCGGTGCTGCTGCAGTTCCCACCGTGGCTGGCCCGGGGCGACGCGGCCCGCCGCCGCATCGTCGAGCTGGCCGGGCGGTGCCGGCCCTGGCCGGTGGCCGTGGAACTGCGGCACGGCTCCTGGTTCGAGGAGACGGCCGCGCTCGACACACTGGCGTTCCTGCGCGAGCACGATCTCGCCCACGTGGTGGTGGACATGCCGCAGGGCCACCCGTCGTCGGTGCCGCCGGTCCCGGTCACCACGGCCGACCTCGCCGTGGTCCGCTTCCACGGGCACAGCACCGGCTGGGAGAGCGGCGACAAGCAGGAGAAGTTCCGGTACGCCTACGGCGAGCGGGAACTGCGCCACTGGGCGGACCTGCTCGTCGAGCTGGGCGGGCGGAGTACCGAGCTGCACGTGCTGTTCAACAACTGCTGCGGTGACCAGGCGCAGCGCGACGCCGCCCGCCTCGCCGACCTGCTCGGCGTCGAGCCGGCCCGGTCGCCGGCCCGTGCCGGCTGATCGCGGTTTCCGGTCCCCGCAGCCGGGTACCGGCGATCATGAGGCTTTGCCGACGGGAGGAACGGATCGCGATGGGCGAGCAGCGGCAGGAGCAACACGTCGACGACGCCCCCGGGGTGCCGCAGGACGCGGCGGCGCGGGAGACCCGGGCGGCACAGGAAGCGCACGGCGGCAGCCTGGCGCCCGGCCTGGTGGACGACACCGGCCACCAGGTGGCGCCCGACCCGTCGACGCCCGCCGACGAGGACACCGCCGGCGCCTGACCGGCCGGGGTGCCGCCGGTCGAGCGACACCCTGACCGGGCGGTGGTCAGGAACGCCGGCCCCGCGTCCGCAGCGCGTCCTCGGCGCGCTTGTCGATGTCGGCGTCGTCCGGAAAGGACCGGTGCGACGGCGCCGGGTCCGGCGGCGCACCCGGGCCGGCCATCGGCGTCCGGGTCGGCTCCACCGGGCCGAAGCCGTGCCGGCCGGAACGGCCGGACGGGCCGCTCGGTGCACCGGCGCGGCGTTCACCGCGCCGGCCCTCCGGAACGGCCGTCTCCTCGCTGCCCTCGTCCATCGGGTCGTGCTCGCCCGCGCCCCACGGCGGGTCGGCGTCGAAGCCGTCCCGGGTGACCCACGGGGTGGCCGCCTCCGGCTGCCGCCCGTCGTCGCGTCCACTGTTCCCGGTCATCGCCCACCTCGCTGGTCTCGTCGTGCCCGGACGGCGGCCCCGGCCGTCGTCGTGTCCGCGTGGGTCGGCCGGGCGCGCCCCGCCGTCGAGGTCGCGGCGGGACGGCGCCCGGCGCCGGCCTCAGCGGTGGTGGGACATCGCCATCCCGCGCCGCGAAGCGCCCATCATGGCCATCTTTTTTCCGGCCATGCCCATCATCGCCAGCTTGCCGATGTTCTTCGGGGTTCCCAGCGAACTGGCCCGGCCGAGCATGCCACGCAGGACCTGGCCGGGTTTCTGCTGCTCACCCATGTACGCGGTGACCACGATCAGCGCTCCGGTCAGCGCGGGAATCGCCCACTGGAGCACCTTCATCTGCCGCTGGCAGGACGCCACGTTCGACGGCGTCGAGTGGTTCGGTTCGGTGGTGCCGTCGACCGGCGGGTTGCCGGCCTTCTCCAGCTTCATACCCAGCAGCCGGCTGTACCCGGTCACCGCGAGCGCGCTGACGGTGAGCGCGGTCTTGATCGTGCTGGCCCGGCCCACACCGGCCTGGCTCGCCACGCGCGGGCTCTCCGTCACCAGTTCGCCCACGGCACCGGCGAGATGGGCGCCGATCGCCGCGGCGTTCACCGGGGTCCACCTGGCCCACCCGGCCGAGGCCGTCGGTAGCCGCTGGGTCGAGTCGCTGATCTGAGCCGCGCCGCCGTTGACGCCGAACGCTCCCATCAGGGAGCCTCCGAACCAGGCCGCCAGGCCCAGATCGTGCATCGAGCGCAGCGCGGTGTGCCGTTCGGACATCTGATCCCCTTCCACCGTGTCGGGCGGTGCGGCATACCCGCCGCCCGAGCCGCTAATCCCGACCGTCGCCCGCCGATACGACGCGCGGCCGCTGATTCGGCCGCAGAACCGCCGCCGGGCCGGGCCGGTGTCCGTGGTCGGAGCTGCTGGCATGACGGGTGGACTGACCGGGAACCGGCCTGGCGGCGGTCGCCGGTCAGCGGGACGGCAGCTCGGCGGCGAACCGGGCCACCCGCCCGGCCAGCGGGGCGGCCGCGCGTACCCAGGTGAAGTGGTCCATCCGGGTGCCGGCCTGGGCCGCCGTGTAGCGCTCGCGCACGACGGGCGCGGCGTCGAGCTTGCCGCAGAGGTGGTCGAGCGTCTCGTGCGGCGTGTACTGGTCGTCGTCCACGCTGACCGCCAGCACGGGTACGCGGAGCGCGCGCACCGCCGCCTCGGCGTCCACGCCGTCCAGCCGCGGGAAACGCCCGGTGCGGGCGGTGTACGCCCAGTCGCGGATCACCCCCCGCGCCTGCCGGCCGCCGAAGCCCCACCCGGGCCACACCCCGACCAGCCGGGCGACCGCGGCGATGCCCTGCGTGTACGGCAGGACGCCGTACCCCCGCCGCCCCGGGTAGCAGCGCCACCACGGCAGCCCCACGGCGACCAGTGCCAGGCCGTCCACGTCCCGCTCCGCGCGAAGCGCGGTGTGCAGCAGGGCCGCCTGCCCGCCGAGGGAGTGCCCGAGCAGTACCGTGCGCCGGCCGTCCCGGCGGTCCTTGAGCGCCGTCAGCACCGCCCCCACATCGGCGGCCAGCTCCGCGTACCCGTACCGGCAGGCGCGGCTCGGTCGGGGGGTGCTCACGCCGGTGCCGCGCAGGTCCGCGACGGCGACGGCGAGCCCGGCGTCGCGCAGCGCCGTGGCGAACGGCCGGTAGTACCGCGCCGGGACACCCATCGCGGGCGAGATCAGCACCAGCGGGGCGTCGTCCCGGCCGCCGGCCGGCTCCGGGTAGACCTGTACGCCGAGGCGCGCCCCGTCGACGTCTACGAACTCCTGCTGGTACTCCGCGTTCACCGGTCCAATCTACGACCGCTGACTACCGGCGGGTAACTACTGGGTGACGGCCGTCACCCGACCGGCAGGTGCGCCGCCGGGCGGACCGGCGCGGGAAGGACCTCCCGCCGTCCACCCCGTGCCGCTGCCTCGACCCGCGCCACCGCCGCGAGCACGTCCGGCACGTCGAGGGCCGCCAGCGCCGGATGCGGTACGTCGTCCGCCCGGCCACCCCGGTACGGGCCCCGCCAGAGCGCCTCGTGCCGGGGCCGGTCCGGTGGTGGTCCCCAGAGGGCCGGGGAGACCGGGCCGAAGAGGACGACCGATGGGGTGTGGTAGGCGGTGGCGAGGTGGGCGATGCCGGTGTCGCCGCTGATGAGCAGTCGGGCGTGGGCGACGAGGGCGGCGAGGTGGTGCAGGTCGGTGTGTCCGGCGAGGACCGCGTCGTCGGGCAGCCCGGCCAGCTGGGCGACCTGCTCGGCGCGGCGGCGCTCGGTGTGGTTCCCGGTGACGACGACGTGGTGACCCTCGGCGGTCAGCTGCCGGGCGACCGCGGCGAACCGCTGCACCGGCCATCGCCGCTGCGGCGCCTTCGCTCCCGGATGGACGATCGTCACCCCGGCCGGCACCCCACCGGCCGGGGGCCGGATCAGCGTCAGGTCCGTACGGTCCGCCGGGATGCCGTACCAGGCCAGTAGGCGGCA
Source organism: Micromonospora sp. NPDC126480 (assembly GCF_040302465.1). Lineage (NCBI taxonomy): Bacteria > Bacillati > Actinomycetota > Actinomycetes > Micromonosporales > Micromonosporaceae > Micromonospora > Micromonospora sp. NPDC126480. The sequence goes on along the minus strand of NZ_JBEORU010000011.1, from coordinate 213 downwards.
CCAGCGGTCGACTTCGTGTTCGTCGGGGCGCCAGGGTGGGCCGTCGTGGTGGTTGGCGTCGGGGTTGGTGTAGGCGAGGAGTCGGTGGGGGTGGGTGGCGGTGAGTAGGTGGTGGGATTGGGGGCCGTGGCCGTGGAGGTTGACGGCGATGTCGGGGGTGGGGCCGGTCCAGGGTTGGGGGTTGAGGTTGGGGGTGTCGATGAGGTGGTTGAT